>CAIMWH010000279.1 GCA_903845065.1 uncultured Rhodospirillales bacterium
CCAGCATCTGTTCTGGTTCTTCGGCCACCCCGAAGTGTACATCATGATCCTGCCGGGCTTCGGCATCATCAGCCACATCATCTCCACCTTCTCCAAGAAGCCGATCTTCGGCTACCTCGGCATGGCCTACGCCATGGTGGCGATCGGCGTGGTCGGCTTCGTCGTGTGGGCGCACCACATGTATGTTTCCGGCATGGACGTCGACACGCGCGCATACTTCATGGCCGCCACGATGATCATTGCGGTGCCCACGGGCATCAAGATCTTCTCCTGGATCGCGACCATGTGGGGCGGCTCGATTGACCTCGAAGTGCCGATGATGTGGGCGCTCGGGTTCATCTTCCTGTTCACCGTCGGCGGCGTTACCGGCGTGGTGCTGTCCAACGCCGGCATCGACCAGGCCGTGCACAACACCTACTACGTGGTGGCGCACTTCCACTACGTGCTGTCGCTCGGCGCGGTGTTCTCGATGTTTGCCGGCTTCTACTACTGGATCGGCAAGATGTCGGGCCATCAGTACCCGGACGGGCTGGCGAAGATCCACTTCTGGATGACGTTCATCGCCGTGAACGTCACCTTCTTCCCGCAACACTTCCTCGGCCTCGCCGGCATGCCGCGCCGCTACGTGGACTATCCGGCCGCCTTCGAGGGCTGGAACACGGTCTCGTCCTACGGCGCCTATCTCGGCGGGCTGTCGATGCTCCTGTTCGTCTTCATCTGCTTCAAGACCTTCACGTCCAAGCAGAAGCTGGCGGACAACTATTGGGGCGAAGGTGCGACAACGCTGGAGTGGACGCTGTCCTCCCCCCCGGCGTTCCACACCTTCGAGGAACTTCCGCGCCTCAAGTGATCCGATGACCGAACCCACCAACGTCGGTCACGGGCAAAACAGGGAGGGCAGCCAGCCCTCCCTGGCTTTGCTTTCGGGGACCATGGTTTCCGGCCCGGAGGAGGCATTCTCCTCGGCGGCCGATTGGTTTGCCCTGCTCAAGCCGCGGGTGATGACGCTCGTCGTCTTCACCGGCTGGATCGGGCTGCTGGTGGCGCCTGGCCACCTTCACCCCGTGCTCGCCTTTACCGCCATTCTCTGCATTGCCGTCGCCGCAGGTGCCGCGGGTGCCATCAACATGTGGTACGACCGCGATATCGATGCCGTGATGCGCCGCACCGCCGGCCGTCCCATCCCTGCCGGGCGCATCGCCGCCGGCGAGGCGCTGGGCTACGGCATCACCCTTTCCGCCTTTGCCGTGGTTGTGATGGCGCTCGCCACCAACGTGGCCGCCGCTGCCGTGCTGGCGCTGTCGATCGCGTTCTACGTTTTCGTCTACACGATGTGGCTCAAGCGCCGCACGCCGCAGAACATCGTCATCGGTGGCGCCGCCGGCGCCTTTCCCCCGGTGATCGGTTGGGTCGCGGTGACCGGTGGGCTCGACCTGATGCCCATCCTGCTGTTCGCCATCGTGTTTTTCTGGACGCCGCCGCATTTCTGGTCGCTGTCGCTGTTCGCCCATGCGGACTATGCGCGCGCCGGGGTGCCGATGCTCCCGGTGGTTGCCGGGGCGCGCCACACGCGCTGGCAGATCGTGCTCTACACCCTTTTCCTCGTGCCGCTAACCGTGGTGCCGTGGGCCCTCGGCCTGACCGGCGCCATCTACGGCATCGCCGCCATCGTGCTCGGTCTCGGCTTCATCGTCTGCGCCATCCGCGTGCTGCGCGATGAGCAGGACGCGGTGGGCATCAGCCTGACCAAGGACGCTCCGGCGCGTGCCTCGTTCAAATATTCCATCCTCTACCTCTTCGTGTTGTTCGCCGCACTCGCGGTGGACCGTTTTGTCGGCTGATCCCATGGAACTTCTCACGCCCCTCTCTCGCGCCGATTCCCAAGCCGTGCAGCGCCGCCGCCGCGGCCGCAACTGGGCGATGCTGGCGGCCCTGATCGCGCTCGTTGGCCTGTTCTATGCCATCACCCTGGTCAAGATCGGCCAGGGCACGATGGCGTTCTGATCGCCCATGGCGCGCAACAACAACGGCTTGATGGCCTTCGGACTTGTCGCGGTCATCGGCGGCATGGTCGGGCTGTCGTTCGCCTCGGTGCCGCTCTACCGCATGTTCTGTGCCGCCACCGGTTATGGCGGCACGCCGCAGATCGGGCCGGAGGCGGGCCCCGGTGCCACCGGGCGTTTCATCACGGTGCGCTTCAACGCCGATGTGAATGGCGGCATGCCGTGGCGCTTCAATCCGGTGCAAAGCGAAATCCGCGTCGCCCTGGGAGACGAGCAGCCGGCCTTCTACGAGGCGCGCAACCTGGCCAGCACGCCGGTGACCGGTGTGTCCACCTACAACGTCACTCCTGAAAAGGCGGCGATCTATTTCCACAAAACGCAGTGCTTCTGCTTCAACGAGCAGACCATCGCGGCCGGTGGGGACGTTCAGTTTCCGCTGAGCTTCTGGGTTGATCCGGCGATCGCGACTGACCCGAATACGGCGGATGTTACCACCATCACGCTGTCCTACACCTTCTTCCGCAGCCTCGATGACGCGTCGCGTACCGGCGCACTCGCCAAGGCTGGCCCACATATCGGCGCGGGCGAACCACAGCCCCGCACCGCGACCCCTTGATACAGCGCACAAATTGATGATGATGCGCCCACTCCAACGGATGGATCCGGCATGAGCAGCGACACGCACGGCGGTTCGAGTTTTGTCCCCTCGGGCCTCAAACAGCCTTACCACCTCGTCGACCCGAGCCCCTGGCCGCTGACGGGCGCCCTCGGCGGCGCCTGCACGCTGTTTGGCATCGTGATCGCCGCCCACTTCCACAACTTCTGGCCGCTCAGCATTGGCCTGGTCGTCGTGCTCGCCACGATGTTCTTTTGGTGGCGCGATGTGCTGAAGGAAAGCGCGACCCCCGGCCTGCATACGGTCATCGTGCGCCTCGGCCTGCGCTACGGCATGATCATGTTCATCGCCTCCGAGGTGATGTTCTTTGTGGCCTTCTTCTGGGCCGATTTCCATTTCTGGCTGCTGCCCGAGCATGTGCTGGGCACCGAGACCCCGATGTGGCCGCCCAAGGGCGTGCTGACGTTCGATCCGTGGAACCTGCCGCTGCTCAACACCATGATCCTGCTGCTCTCGGGCACCACGGTCACCTGGGCGCATCACTCGCTGCTCGAAGGCAACCGCAAGGGCCTCATCACCGGCCTCGCCTTCACGGTGCTGCTCGGCCTTGCGTTCACCACCTGCCAGGCCATCGAGTACTCGCATGCCCCGTTCGCCTTCTCGGGCGGCGGCATCTACGCCTCGGTGTTCTTCCTCGCTACCGGTTTCCACGGCTTCCACGTGATTATCGGCACCATCTTCCTCGCGGTCTGCCTGTTCCGCGCGATGGGTGGGGCCTTCACCCCGCAGCGCCATTTCGGGCTCGAAGCCGCCGCTTGGTATTGGCACTTCGTGGACGTGGTGTGGCTGTTCCTGTTCATCTGCATCTACTGGCTCGGTCACGGCGTGATCGCTGCCGAGTGACGCATATCGCGCCTCCCTGGTGGTTGGCGGCTCTCAACGGCTCCTGTCCGCAGTGCGGGCAGGGCCGTTTGTTTTCCGGCCTGCTCACCATCCGCGATCGCTGTGACGTTTGTGGTCTCGATCTTCATGCCCATGACAGCGGGGATGGCCCGGCCAGCCTCGCTGTGTTCGCCGTGGGTGCCATCGTGGTGGGGCTGGCGTTCTGGGTGGAGTTCCGCTTCGAGCCGCCGCTATGGATCCACGTCATCATCTGGCCACTGGTCACGGTGCCGCTCACCATCGCCTTGATGCGCCCCCTCAAGGCCGCGCTGGTGGCGCTGCAATACAAGCACCGAAGCAGCGAAATGGGGCTCTGAGCCCGATGCGCCGGCTTTGGTTGCCCGCGCTCTGCACCGCCCTGCTGCTGGGCGTGCTGCTCGCCTTGGGGACATGGCAGTTGCAGCGGATGGCGTGGAAGCACGCCATCCTGGCCGACATCGCCGCGGCCGAACGCCTGCCCGCCATCGCCATTCCGGCCGAACCGCAGCCCTACAGCAAGGTGCGCGTCAGCGGCCGCCTGCGCTATGATCTCGCGAGCCTCTACGGCGCCGAAGGGCGGGACATTGCGGGTAGCCCGGTGATGGGTGCCGAACTCGTGGTGCCGCTGGAACGCCCGGATGCTCCCACCCTGCTGGTGGTCCTCGGCTGGGTTGCTGCGCTGCCTGCCATCACGGCGCCGGCGCCCGCCACGATCGAGGGCTACATCCGTCCCGGTGATGCGCCGGGGCCGTTCGCCGCCACCGATGACGTGGCCGGGCGACGTTTCTACACCCTCGATCCGCAACGCATTGGTCTAGCCCTCAAGCTTGGCCCCACCGCGCCGTTCATCCTTGTTGCCCTCGGCCCCGCCGCCAGCCCGCCGGCGCCCGACCCCGCGCACACCCTGCCGCGCCCGACCGACAATCACCTGAGCTACGCCATCACCTGGTTCGGCCTCGCGCTTGCCCTCATCGCCGTGTTCCTCGTCTATGCTCGTAAGGTCCTCCGCCCATGAACGCCGCTTACAGCCGCCTCGCCGCCCGTTTCACCCGCATGGCCACCATCAACGAAGCCGCCGCCGTGCTGGGCTGGGACGCCGCGACCATGATGCCCGAAGGTGGCGGCGCCGCCCGTGGGGACCAGCTCGCGGTGCTCGCCGGCCTCGCACATGGCCAGCTCATCGCACCCGAGGTTGCCGATGACCTCGCCACCGCCGAGGCCGGCGAGACTGCGCTCGATGATTGGCAGACGGCCAATCTCGGGTTGATGCGCCACGCCCATACGCGCGCCAACGCGGTGCCGCCCGATCTCGTGGAGGCGCAGGCGCGGGCCAATTCCGCCTGCGAGAAAATCTGGCGCACCGCCCGGCAGAGCGGCGATTTCGCCATGGTGCGGGATCATCTCGCCGAGGTCATCCGCCTGGTGCGTGAACAGGCGGCGGCTCTCGCGCCCGCGCTCGGGCTGTCGCCGTATGATGCGCTGATGGACGGCTACCAGCGCGGCATCGGGGCAGGGGACGTGGCGCCGGTGTTCGCAGCCTACGAAAGTTTCCTGCGCGATGCGCTGCCGCGTGCCGAGGCCATCCAGGCCGCGCGTGGTGCCGCGGTGATGCCCGCCGGCCCGTTCCCCGCCGCGGTGCAGGAGGCCCTGTGCCGCCGCATGTCGGCCCGTGCCGGCCTCGAAGCCGAGCACTCGCGGCTGGATCGTTCCACGCACCCGTTTTGCGGCGGCACCCCCACGGATGTGCGCATCACCACGCGCTACAACGAAGCGGATTTCTCGCAGTCCCTCATGGGGGTGATGCACGAAACCGGCCATGCCCTCTACGAGCGCGGCCTCCCCGCCGCCTATGCCCGCCAGCCGGTCGGCGAGGCCGGCGGCATGGCGGCGCATGAGAGCCAGTCCCTCATCATCGAAATGCAGGCCTGCCGGTCCGACGCATACCTCGCCGCCATGGCCCGTGAACTCACCGCCAGCTTCGGTGCCGATCCGGCCTTCGAGGGCGGCAACCTGGCCCGCCTGCTCCGCCACGTGGAGCGCGGTTTCATCCGCGTGGACGCTGACGAGATGACCTACCCGGCCCACGTCATCCTGCGCTTCCGTCTCGAACAGGCGCTGATCGCGGGCGATCTCGCGGTGGCGGACCTGCCCGGCGCCTGGAATGACGGGATGAAGGGCCTCCTCGGGGTGACGCCGCCCAACGACACCCTTGGCGTGTTGCAGGATATCCATTGGTATGACGGCGCCGTCGGCTACTTCCCGAGCTACACGCTGGGCGCCATGGCCGCCGCCCAACTGATGGCCGCTGCCCGGCGCGCCCTGCCGGACCTCGACGCATCGCTCGCCCAGGCCGATTTGTCACCGCTGGTGAATTGGCTCCGCACCAATGTGCACTGGCAGGGCAACCGCCTCGGGTTCAATGACCTGCTGCTGGCCGCCACCGGACGCAAACTCGATCCGTCAGCGTTCACGGCGCATCTTACGGCGCGGTATCTGACCTGACCGGCAACCGCAGCGGCAGCAGCAACAGCGCGGCCAGCGCCGTTGTGGCCGCGGCGGCGAGTGCCATACTGGCCGGGCTCAGTGCATCGAACAGCGGCGCCGTCAGCGTCGGCGCGCTGGCCTGGGCCAGCAGCACGGGCACCGCGAGCCAGCCGAGCAGGCTCGCGTAACCGGCCGGGCCGAAAATCGCCATCGGCAGGGAGCCGCGGTTGATGGTCAGGATGCCGTTGCTCATCCCGTACAGCAGCGCGAACGCCGGCGCCGCCAGCGGCCCTCCGAGCGCCAGCACCACAAGGCTCAAGGGTGACAACAGCGCGGCAAGGCGCGCCCGGGTCAGCAAATTGGTGCGCTTGGTCAGCGTCCATTCCACGATCCGCCCGGCCACCTGGCCCGGCCCGATCAGCGCGGCGACGAAAATCGCCCCGTCCAGGCTTTGCCCGAAGCTCTGCAACAGCGGCAGCACAAACACCGCGACGGCCGAACTGACGAACCACCGCATGGTGAAAAACGCCGACAAGCACCCGAATGCCATCGCGCGCACCTGGCCGGCGCCCTCGGCGGGCGGCGCTTTGCTGTCCGTCACGCGCGGCAATCCGGCCGGCACCAGGGCCATCACCATCGGCATGTTCAGTGCGATCTGCACCGCCGCGTAGCAGAACAGCGTGCCCTGCCAGCCCACCGCCTGGACCAGCTTGGCGCCGATCGGCCAGAAGATCGTCGAGGCGAACCCGGCCAGCAACGTGATCCCGGTGATCACCGGCGTCGCCTCGCGGCCCAGCAGGCAGCCCACGGTGGCGAACGCCACATCATACAGCCCGAGCGACATCCCCACGCCCAGCACCAGCCAGCCGGCGTACCAGGCCGCCCCGCCCTGTGCCAAGGCCAGCACCACCAGCCCCACCGCCGAAATGGCGCAACTCGCCACCAGGATGCCGCGCCCGCCGTGGCGGTCGATATGCTTGCCAACGCGCGGGGCGCAGAAGCCGCTGATCAGCAGCGCGCAGGAGAACGCCCCCAGCACCGCCGCGCGGGACATCCCGAGATCATGCCCGGCCGGTCCGGCGATCACGGCGGGCAGATAGAACGTCATCCCCCACGTCAGCGTCTGGTTGATGCCGACGACCAGCGTCAGGCGGCGATGACCGGCCATGGCATCAGCCCTTGCCGTGGCCCCATTTGAAGAAGTCGACTTTCTCGCGGCGCAGGAAGTTCGCCAGTACCATCCGGTGCACCTCGCTCGCGCCATCCACCAGGCGGGCCTGGCGGGCGTAGCGGTAGATCCACTCGACGGGCGTGTCTTTGGAGTAGCCCTTGGCACCCATGAGTTGCAGCGCGGTGTCGGCGGCTTTCTGGAGCGCGTCGGCCACCACGATCTTGGCCATCGAGATTTCCTTGCGGGCAAGGTCCCCCTGGTCGAGCTTCCAGGCCGCCTGCATGGTGAGCAGCCGGCCGATCTGGATTTCCATTGCGGCCTGGCCGATCAGGCCCTGCACGCTTTCCTTGTCGATCAAGCGCTGGCCGAAGGAGCGCCGGGTTTCGATATGGGCGGCGGCGATTTCCAGGCATCGCCGGGCGAGGCCGAGCCAGCGCATGCAGTGGGTCAGGCGGGCCGGGCCGAGGCGGATCTGGGTGGCGCGCAGGCCGTCTCCCACTTCCATCAGGCGGTCCTCGTCGGGGATTTCCAGGCCGTCGAATTCCAGTTCGCAGTGCCCGCCGTGTTCTTCAGGTCCCATGATCTCGATGCGGCGCACGATGCGCCAGCCCGGCGTGTCGGCATGGAACAGGAAGGCGGTGAGGCCGCGCCGCTCATCGGCCGAGGTGCGGGCCATCAGGATGAAATGCTTGGAGGATTCAGCGCCGGTGATGAACCACTTGCGGCCGTGGATTTTCCAGCCGGTGTTGGTGCGCGTCGCCTCGGTATAGGTGAGCGAGGGATCGGAGCCGCAGCCGCGGCCGTCCTCGTCCATCGGCTCGGTCATGATGAAGGCGGACTGCACCTTGCCGTCGATGATCGGCTGGAGCCATTTCTCCTTCTGCGCCGGCGTGCCCACCATGTTGAGCAGGCGGATATTGCCGTCATCCGGGGCGGCGGCGAGGAACACTACCGGGCCGAAGATCGAGCGGTTCATTTCCTCGTAGCAGGGCGCGATCTCCGCCATCGACAGCCCCATGCCGCCCTGCGCCTTGGGCACGTTGAGCGCCCAGATCCCCATCGCCCGCACCTCGGCGCGCAGGGTTTGCAGCAGCCCCATGGCGATGTTTTCGTGCGCGTCGAAATTCGCGCGATCGGCCTCCAGCGGGATCAGCCGGTTGTCGACATAGCTGCGAATGCGCCCGCACAGGGCCTCGACTTCGGGCGAGAGAGCAAAATCCACGGTGGCGTTTCCTGGCTGTTGGACAGTTCCAGCCGCCATTCTCGCGCGGCCGGCGCCGCAGCACCAGACCGCGCGATCGTCCTACGGCGTATGCAGCGCTCCGCTTGTCACCCGCGTCTGGGTCCAGGTGGTGATGGTATTTCGGCACGGGTATTTCGCTGCCGCCGCCTCGTCGAGATCGACGCCGAGGCCGGGCTTGTCGTTGGCGTAGACGTAGCCGCTGCGGAATTCCGGCAGCCCTGGGAACACCTCCAGCAGCGCCCCGCGCGGCCCCGACAGCGCCTGGATCACCGAATTCGGCGGCGCGATGCCTGACCATTCCTGCACGCCGAAATTGCGCGCGGCGAGGTCGATATGGATGTTCGCGGCGTGCGCCAGCGGGGACATGTCGCCCGGCCCGTGCCAGGCGGTCTGCACGCCGTACTGCTCGGCGAAAAGCTGCAACTTGCGGGCCGGGGTGATGCCGCCGATCTGGCTCAGATGCACCCGGATATAGTCGATCACCCGATCCGCTATGAGATCGCGCCATTCGAACGGGTGGTTGAACAACTCGCCGTGGGCGAGGGGAATGGTGGTTTTTGCGCGCAACTGGCGCAGCCACTCGCCATCCTCCAGCGGCACCGCGTCTTCGAGGAAGAACAGTTCGAATTGTTCGAGCTGGCCGGCGAAGCGGATGGCGTCGATGGGCTTGAGACGCTCATGCACGTCATGGATCAGCTCGACATCGAAGCCGATGCGGGCGCGGATGGCCTCGAACATCTTCAGCGTGGCGCGCATGTAGGCGCGGCCGTCGAGATACACGCCGTCCATCGCGCCTGCGGGCGCCGATGTGGGGGCCGGGCCGTAGCCGCTGCCGCCGTAGCCGCCGGTCTGGCAGCGGATGTGGGTGATGCCCTGGTCACGGAATTTCTGGATGTTGTCGCAGATCTCGTTGATGTCGCGGCCGTCGGCATGGCGGTAGATCGGCACCGCGGCGCGCACCTTGCCGCCGAACAACTGGTACAGCGGCATGTTGGCAAGCTTGCCCTTGATGTCCCACAGCGCCATGTCGATGCCGGAGATGGCGTTGTTCTCGATCGGGCCGTTCCGCCAATAGGCGTTCTGATGCATGAGCTGCCAGAGATCCTCGATGGCCTCGGCATCGCGCCCGATCAGCAGCGGGCGCAGGTATTCCTCGATCAGGCAGGCCACCGCGAGGTGACGGTAGGCGAAGGTGGCGCAGCCCAGACCGAACAGCCCGGGCTGGTTTGTATCGACGCGCACCACGATGAGGTTGATGCCCTCGGGCGCGGTCAGGATGACTTTGACGTTGGTGATCGTGACGGCCATGGGGTGTCCTCCCTCGTTGGCGCGACACCGGGCCGGAGTGCGCCGGCCCGGAGTCGCGGTTGGTGATTATTGGATGGCGAGCAGACGCTTCACCAGGTCCTTGCCCTTGTCGCTGCTGATCAGCTCGATCTGGTCGTAGCGGATGGCATTCTTGAAGGAGGCGATATCGGGCTGCACCACGGTCAGCTTGTCCTTCAGCTTGTCGCGGGCCTCGTTGTCACGCGCGATGGTGAGGGTGAGGTCATACTTGGCGGCTTCGGCGGCGGCGGCCACCAGCGCGGCCTGGTACTGCACCGGCACCTTCTTGAACGCTTTGTCGGACATCGAGATGGTCGACGGGCCCTCGATGTGGTTGGACAGGCTCATGTACTTGGTCACCTCCTGCAACGAGGCGGTGAGAATGCCTTCCGGCGTGTTCTCGACGCCCTTGGCGACACCGGTCTGCAACGCGGCATAGACCTCGCCCCAGGCCAGCGGGGTCGGCACGGCGCCGAACTGCTTGAAGGCGGCGACATAGATCGGCGATTCCGGCACGCGCATCTTCACGCCCTTGAGGTCGGCGGCGCTGTTGATCGGGTTGTCCACGGTGAACATCTGGCGGAAGGCCATCGGCAGGAAGGCCAGGACGTGGATGGTGGTCTTCTCGGCGATCATGCCCTGGATGTCGCGGGCGACATCGCTGGCGAGCACCTTCGCCACGTGATCGTAGTCCTTGTAGAGGTACGGCAGCACCAGCGCCGCGCTCTCCGGCACGAAGGACGGGTACTGCTCGACGGCGATGATGCCGAAATCGAGCATGCCGGACTTCAGGGACGCGGTGTTGTCCTTCTCGCCGCCGAGGGCGCCCGAGGGGAACACCTTGATGATGACGTTGCCGTTGGTCTTTTCCTTCACCAGATCGGCAAAGCGCTGGGCCACCAGGGTGACGGTGTGGTCGGCCGCCATCTGGTCGCTGAGGTTGAAGGTAAATTTCTGGTCGGCGGCCTGGGCCACGCCACACATCAGGCCGACGGCGGCGAGCGAGGCGAGGGCGGATTTCATCAGTTTCATGGAATGTCTTTCCTGGGGGATTGCGAGGTTCAGATGAAGTGGAACAACCGGGGCAGCACGAGGCTGAACCACGGCACGAACGCCACCAGCAGCAGGCCGGCGAACAGCAGGATGGCGTAGGGGATCATCGCCTTGGAGGCGGCCTCCACCTTGGTGCCGGTGACGGAGCAGCTGATGTACATCCCCACTCCGATGATGGGGGCGAAGCAGCCGAGGCCCATCGAGATCAGCAGCACGATGCCGTACTGGATCGGCGAGACGCCGAATTTGGGGGCCAGCGGCATCAGGATGGGCGCGAAAACCAGCAGCGCCGGCAGCCCTTCGAGCAGGGCGCCCATCACGATGAGGATCAGCAGGCTCGCCAGCATGAACAGCCAGCCGGTGTGCCCGGCCCACTCGATCATCAGTTCGGCGATGCGGGTGGGGATGCCGGCGGCGGTGAGGGTGTAGGCGAAGGAGCTTGCGGTGCTGGTGATGAACAGGATCATACCCGCCTTCACCCCGGTATCGGAGACCGTGCTCCAGAACGTCCGCCATGTCAGTTCGCGATACAGCACGGCGGAGAGCACCAGGCCGTAGATCACCGCCACCGAGGAAATCTCGGTGGGTGTCGCGAGCCCAGTGGCGATGCCGACCACCAGCAGCAGGGGGACCAGCAGGGCAGGGGCGGCGAACAGCGATCGGCGGGCCAGCACGCGCAGCGGGGTTTTGATGCCGGGGTATTTGTTGGCCATGCGGGCACGCACGTAGATCGCCGCCATCAGGCAGAGCGCCAGCACCACCGCCGGCAACAGCCCGGCGATGAACATCGCACCCATCGAGATGGTGGTGATGGAGCCCAGCACCAGCATGGGCAGGCTCGGCGGAATGGTTTCGCCCATCACCGCGCCGGCCGAAAGGATGGCGGCGAATTCGGGCTCGTCGTAATCGTTGTCGCGGATCATCTGCTTGAGGGCGGTGCCGACGGCGGCGACATCGGCGGCCTTCGAGCCCGAAATGCCCGAGAAGATGTACATGCTGACCACGATCACCTGGTACAGCCCGCCGCGCACCCGCCCGACCAGCGCCACCGTGAAGTCCGACAGGCGGCTGCTCAGGCCGCCCTCGGTCATCACGAAGCCCGCCATCATGAAGAACGGGATGGCCAGCAGCACGAAGTTGGACACGCCGGACTGCATGGTGGCCGGCACGGTGCCGATCGTCGAGGCGTCGGCGAAGTAGAGGAACAGCATCGAAACCGCCGCCAGCACGAAGCCGACCGGCACGCCGAGGGCCATCAGGCCGGCGAAGCAGACGATGGTGAGCCAGGTGACGAAGGAGGAGCCGTCGAACGGGCCGGCAAGGGCGGCGAGTAGCACCAGCCCGCCCACCAGCGCGGCAATGGCGATCCCGGCCAGCCCTACCGCGCGGCGATCGCGACGCAGTAGCCGACCGCCGGCGAAGAAGGCCATCAGCGCCAGCCCCACCGTCAACGGCAATACGAACCAGCGCATCGAAATTTCCAGCACCGTCGACAATTCGTCGGCGCGGGACTCGACGATGTCGATTGATAGCCAGGCCACGAAGGCCGAGCCGGTCATCACCACCCAGTCGACAAACGCCAGTACCGGGGCGCGCCAGCGTTCGGCCAGGCGGTCGATCACCGCGTGCACCGCGATGTGCTCGTCACGGTTGTAGGCGAGCGCGCCACCAACGAAGGCGATCACGGTGAGCACCAGATGGCCGAATTCGTTGGCCCACAGGATGCTGTAGTCGGCGAAGCTGCGGGTCAGCACGTTGGTGAACAGGATGATCAGTTCGGCCAGGACGGCGGCGCCGACGATGGCGTCGAGGCCGCGGTCCACCCACCGGACGAGAGCCTGCTGCTTGCGGTCGATCATGCCGTGGTTTCCTGCCCGGTAGGCGCCCCCCCGCTTGCCGGGGTTGTTCAAGCTCAGTCGGAGGCGAAGCGGGTGCTCAGAGCACCGCGAGCCAGCCGCCGTCGACGTAGATGATCTGGCCGTTGACGTAGTTGGACGCGGCGGAGGCGAGGAAAATCGCGGCGCCGACCAGTTCCTCGGGCTTGCCCCAGCGCTTGGCCGGGTTGCTCGCCTTCACCCATGCATCGAACTGCGGATTGTCGACCAGGGCCTGATTCATGTCGGTGAGGATGTAGCCGGGGCCGATGGAGTTGGCCTGGATATCGAATTGCGCCCACTCGGCGGCCATGGCGCGGGACAGCATCTTGATGCCGCCCTTGGCGACCGTGTACGGCGCCACGGTGGCGCGGGCGGCCTCGCTGGTGAGGGAGCCGATGTTGATGATCTTGCCGCCGCGGCCGCGGGCCACCATGCGGCGGGCGGCTTCGCGGCCGACCAGGAAGGCGGCGGTGAGGTTGGTGTCGATCACGCGCTGCCAGTCGGCCAGGGACAGTTCGAGCATGGGCTGGCGGTGCTGGATGCCGGCGTTGTTGACCAGGATGTCGATCTCACGGCCATCGCGGTCGAATCCGGCGAAGGCGGCTTCCACGGCGGCGGGGTCCGCCACGTCAAATGCCGCACCCTCGGCCTTGATGCCCTTGGCCCGCAGCGCCTCGACGGCGGTGGTGACGCTGGCGGCCTGGCGGCCGTTGACGATCACGGTGGCGCCCGCGGCGCCGAGCCCTTCGGCCAGAGCCAATCCGATGCCCCGGGCGGAGCCGGTGACGAGGGCGGTGTGGCCGGTCAAGTCGAACAGGGCGGTGCTCATGGGTGTCCTTGGGGTTTCCTGGGGTCGGTTATTTGTATGACGTATTACTTTTGACCTCACGGAGCGATCAACGCATTATCGGTCGACCCGGCCCTGCGCCGAACGCAAGACCAACGACGAATGACCGGAGCGCAACCGGTTCGAAGCAGGAAACATGATCCGACCCACCCCGGCGCCTCGCGCGACGTTCCAGGAGCAGGTGCTCGACCAGCTCGGCCGCGACATCTGCGCCGGGCGTTATCGGCCGGGCGAGGTGCTGCCGTCCGAAACCGAGTTGTGCGAACGCTTCCACTTCAGCCGCATCGTGATCCGCGAGGCGGTGAAATCCCTCGCCGCCAAGGGGATGCTCGACGTGCGCCGCAAGGTGGGCACTCTGGTGCAGGACCCGGCGCAGTGGAACCTGTTCGATCCGGACATCATCACCTGGCGCACCCAGTCCAGCGGCGTGGACCGCACCATGTCGCGCGACCTGATGGAGTTGCGCCGCATCGTCGAACCCGCGGCGGCACGGCTGGCCGCCCAGCGTGCCACCCCCGAGGACCGGCGAAACCTGCGCGCCGCCTATGATGCCATGGTGTGCGCGGTGGCGGGCGAAGGGGACTACGTGGCGGCGGACCTCGCCTTCCACACCCTGGTGCTGTCCGCCGGCGGCAACCAGTTCGTCCGCCAGATGCATGTGGCGATGAATGCCATCCTGCGCGGCAGTTTCGAGATCGTGTCGCAGAAACCGGGCGGCCCGGCCTTCTCGCTGCCGATGCATGAGGCGCTGTGCCGCGCCATCGAACAGGGCGACGCCGCCGCCGCCGAGCGCGCCTCCCTGGTGCTCATCGACCAGGCCGACCATGACCTGCTGGAGCGGCTTGACCTCGGCGGCTAGGCAACACCGCACCGGGCATCGTCTTCACCCCGGGGCGCGGATGGAGGGGGATGCCGGTGATCCTGGTCGGGAGTTCTTCCCTAGTGGCCCGGCAAGGGCTCGAACGTGCAGTCGAGCAAGGCCGGGTCGACCTCGCGCTCCATCACGGTGAACATGCTGTCGGCGAAGGTGATGAGCGCGTCGCTTGCCGCCATGGCGGCGTCGAGATGGCGGTTGGCGACGGCTTCGATGATGGCGAGGTGGCCGTCGATGGTTTGCCGCAGGTCGGCCGGTTCGGCGATCACGCTGTGGTAGAGCCAGCCGATGCGGCGCGAAATGGTGCGCAGCGGGCGCAGGGTGTGTTCGAGGAACGGCTCGTCGGCGGCGGCGATCACCAGGCGGTCCAGCCGGCGGTCGAAGCGGTTGAACTCCTCCACGGTCATGTTGTCGCGCTTGGCGCGCAGGCTGCGGGCGAGGTGCATCAACTGGCTGCGATGCGAGGCGCTGCCGCGCTCGGTGGCCAGTCGCACCACGAAGCGCTCCACATCCCGCCGCAGTTGCAGCAGCGTGCGGTCCCGCGCGAGGTCCAACGGCGCGATCTGCAGGCCGTGCCGCGGGCGGATGATGATCAGGGTATCGCCGGCGAGGCGGTTCACCGCCTGGTGGATGGGCGTGCGGCCAAAGCCCAGCAGTCCCTGCAACTCCAGGATGGTGATCAGTCGGCCCGGCTTCAGCGCGCAGGTGATGATCATCTCCTCGAGGCGCTCGTAGGCCATCTCGAACAAATTGACCGTGCTGCGCCGCCCGGCTGCCGCCGGTTCGCCGTTTTTCACCACCAGGCGTGGTGCCTGCTTGCCGCTTCCCGCCACGTTTTGCTCCGCTGTCGGGTCCACCATGGGCACGGCATCGGGCATGATCAAGGCATATTGTGATATATCACGAAGCCCGATATGGTCCGCCCCGGGAGAAAACCAGACGTGCCGACGATCGATCGCGCCATCCCCCGGGGATAATGCCGCGCACTGACCGGCCCACGCCATTCGGAAACGCCAGAGGAAAACACCATGAAAACGCCCCGCCTGTCCCGCCGCGCCGTGCTCGGCGCCGCCCTCGCAGCCCCGGCCCTCGCGGGCCGCGCGCACGCCGCGACCACCCTGAAAATCTCGACCTCGTTCCCCAACGACCCGAAATTCTCCACCGGCCGCATCTGGTTCGACATTTTCCAGACCAAGCTTGCCGCCAGCACCGGCGGCCAGCTCGCGGTGCAGTTTTTCCCCGATAACCAGCTCGGCCAGGAGGCCGATGTGGTGAACCAGGTGAAGCTTGGCGTGGTTGACATCATGCTGGCCGGCACCTCGATCTGGACCAACATCGTCCCCGAATTCGGCGTGTTCGACCTGGGTTATGTATTCCAGGACTACGACCACATGCTGCGCACCTCGGCCACCCCCGCCGGCGCCGCGCTCGGCGCGCTGCTGGTGCAGAAGGCCGGCGCCCATTTCCCGGCCTGGGGCCGCAACCTCGGCGCCCGCAACTTCATCACCAAGTTTGACTTCAAGGACCCCGCCGGCCTCGCGGGCCGCAAGATCCGCTGCCTGCCGAGCCCGGTGGTGACCGAGACCGTGCGTCTGATGGGTGCGGCCGCCACGCCCATGGCGTTCGGCGAAATCTACACCGCCCTGCAAGCCGGCGTGATCGATGGTATGGAGCATGACGCGCCCACCATCCTGTCCTCCAAGTTCTACGAAACCGCCAAGTTCTTCACCCTCACGAAGCACATTCACAGCCCGTTCGGCGCCTTCCTGTCCGATCGCACGCTGCAGAAGCTCCCCGCCGCCCAGCGCGACGGCCTGCTGAAGGCGGTGAGCGAGGCCACCACCGAGCAGTTCCAGCGCGCTGCCCAGATCGAGACGGACGCCATCGCCGGCCTGAAGGAAAAGGGCGTAACGGTGCAGGAGTGCGACCGCTCTGCCTTCCGCGCCCGCGTGGCGCCGATGTTTGACCGGTTCGTCGAGAAAACCCCGGGCGCCAAGGCGATGCTTGACGCCGTGCACCAGACCGAGAAGGCCTGATCGCATGACCGCACCCCACGCCGCCGGCCGTTCCCATATTCCGGGCCGCCCGGTGGCGTGGGGGCACGTTGTCCGCTTTGCCCTGCTGTTCTGCGAGATCGCCGCGGCCGTGCTGCTGGTGGCCGATCTCAGCGTGGTTTCCGTCTCGGTGCTGGTGCGGCACTTCTTCGAGGCGCCGCTGGTGTGGAGCGACGATATCGCGCGCACCCTGCTGCTTGCCGTCACCTTCCTCGGGGCCGCCGCCGCCTTGGCCCATGGCGACAACGCCGGCGTCACGTTCTTCGTCGATCGCCTGCCGCCGCATCTGCGTCGCCGGACGGACGCGCTGATCGCGGTGATCATCGCCGTCGTGGCCGCCGCCTTGTGCTGGAACACCTATGTGCTGGTGTTGGATACGGCCGGGCAGACCGTCGGCGCCGGTATTCCGCAGGAACTGTTCTTCGCGCCGCTGTGCCTGGCCGGGGCGGCGATGACGATTTTCGCGCTTGATGCGCTGTTTGCCTACAGCCTGCGCGAAGTGGCCGCCGCCGCCGGCATCTGCCTTGCCATCGCGGTGGTGTGGTTCGCCTGGTCCGCCCTGGCGCCCGATGCGCTGCCGCCGGTGCCGTTGATGATGGCGCTCGCCTTTGTCGGCTCGCTGGTCATCGGACTGCCGATCGCCTTCGTGCTGGCTTTGTCTGCCCTGGTGTTCATCTGGTGTGGTGACATGCTGCCAGGCGAAATCTTCGCCCAGCAGATGGCGCGCGGCATCGACAACTTCGTGCTGCTCGCGGTGCCGTTCTTCATCCTGGTGGGATACCTGATGGAGGCGAACGGCATGTCCGTCCGGCTCATCTCGCTGCTTCAGCGCGGCGCCGGGCGGCTGCGTGGCGGGCTCGATGTGGTGATGGTGCTGAGCATGGTGGTGTTTTCGGGCATCTCGGGTTCGAAGATGGCGGACATCGCGGCGGTTGGTTCCGTGCTGGTGCCGGCTGCCCGCAAATCCGGCCAGAAGCCGGGCGAGGCGGTGGCGCTGCTGGCCGCTTCCGCCGTGATGGCCGAAACCATCCCGCCCTGCGTGAACCTCATCATCCTTGGCTTCGTCACCAACCTCTCGATCGGTGGCCTGTTCATGGCGGGGCTGCTGCCCTCGGCGCTGATGGCGGCGGCGCTCATCGGCATGTCGATCCTGCTGGGCAAGCGGACGGCGGCGGCGGCCATCGTCGGTGGTGAGCAGGCTTCGGGCATGTGGACCAGCGGGCTCGCCGCGGTCGGGCTGATCGTGCTGATTTTCGGCGGCTACCGCTCGGGGTTCGCCACCGCCACCGAAATCTCCGCCTTCGCCGTGGTCTATGCGCTGGTGGTTGGCGGCGTGCTGTTTCGCGAGATGAGCTGGCGCACGGCGATGGCGGTGATCCGGCATACCGCGGTGCGCTCCGGCATGGTGCTGTTCATTGTCGCCGCCGCGCAGAGCCTTGCCTATACGCTGACCCTCCAGCAGATCCCGCACGTGATCGCCGAGGTCCTGGTTTCGCTGTCGGCCGCGCATGGGGCCTGGCTGTTCCTGCTGCTGTCGATCGTGATCCTCATCGTGATGGGCTCGGTACTGGAAGGGGCTGCGGCGCTGATCATCTTCGGCCCGCTGCTGATGCCGGTGGCGCGCCAGCTTGGCGTCGATCCGCTGCACTACGGCATCATCCTGGTGATCGGCATGGGCATCGGCCTGTTCGCCCCGCCGCTCGGCCTCGGGCTCTACGGTGCCTGTCTCATCGGCGGGGTGAAACTGGAGGATACCGCCTGGCCGATCATGAAGTATCTCGGCGTGCTGCTGCTCTGCCTCATCGCCATCGCGTTCGTCCCCGAGCTCAGCACTGCCTTACCCCGCGCCCTCGGCTACTGACCCGCACCCCCCTTGCACCGCGCCCCGGGTTCGGGCTTGGGTGCGTCCACGGAGGACGATGATGGAAGACGTGGATGTGGTGGTGGCGGGTGCCGGCGTGGTCGGCATCGCGGTGGCGCGTGCCCTGGCGCAGGCCGGGCGCGACGTGCTTGTGCTCGATGCCGCCGAGGGGATCGGCACGGGCACCTCCAGCCGCAACAGCGAGGTGATCCACGCGGGCATCTATTACCCCAAGGGCAGCCTGATGGCGCGCTTCTGCGTTGAGGGCCGGCGGATGCTCTACGCCTTCTGCGCCGAGCGCGGCGTGGCGCACACCAATTGCGGCAAGCTCATCGTCGCCACCTCGCTGGCCGAGAACGAGATGCTGGCCGGCATCAAGGCGCGTGCGGAAGCCAACGGTGTGGAAGGGATGCGCCTGCTCAGCGCTGCCGAGGCGCAGGCGATGGAGCCCAACCTCGCCTGCACCGCGGCCCTGCTGTCCCCCACCACCGGAGTGGTCGACAGCCATGCCTACATGCTGGCGCTGCAAGGCGAAGCCGAACACGCCGGGGCGATGTTCGTCTTCCATAGCCCGATCAGCGGTGGACGCGTGACCGATGCCGGGATCGAGCTTGATGTGGGGGGCGCCGAGCCGATAGCGCTGCGCTGCAAGCTGTTCATCAATTCCGCAGGGCTTGCCGCACCCGCCCTCGCGCGCTCCATCACCGGCATTCCGCGCCAACTCATCCCGCAGGGATACTATGCCAAGGGCAACTACTTCACCCTCACCGGCAAATCTCCGTTCTCCCGGCTGATCTATCCCGTGCCGGTTCCGGGCGGCCTCGGCGTGCACCTCACCATTGACCTTGGCGGTCAGGCGCGGTTCGGGCCTGATGTGGAGTGGATCGAGCCAAGCGCTGACGGCAGCCTCGATTACGCCGTGAACCCTGCCCGTTGCGACAGTTTCTATGACGCGGTGCGGCGCTACTGGCCCGACCTTAGGGACGGTGCCCTGCAACCGGGCTACGCCGGCATCCGTCCGAAAATTGTTCCCAAGGGCGCGCCGGGGCAGGATTTCGTCATCCAGGGCAGCACCGTGCATGCCATCCCGTCGCTGGTGAACCTGTTCGGCATCGAGAGCCCCGGCCTCACCGCTGGCATCGCCATCGCGGCCCATGTGGCGGAGATGGTGGCGGGGTAGCCAACCCGGGTCGCGCGCAGCAGACTGCGGGCGACCCGTCGTCCAAGGAACGCCCCGGCATGAACGCCGCGCCTGAACGCCCTGCCCCCGATATCCGCGCCCGCGCCGTGGCACCGGCGATCGCCGCCGCCGCCGATCGCATCGAGGCCGGCTGCGAACTGCCGCCCGATCTGCTGGATGCGCTGCACGCCGCCGCTTTGTTCCGCGCCTTGCTGCCGCGTGCCCTCGGTGGCGACGAGGCGCGGCCGGCCACCTATGTGCGCATGATGGAGACCATCGCGGCGGCTGATGCCTCCACCGCCTGGTGCATCGGGCAGAACTCGGGGTGTTCGATGGCGGCGGCCTACATGCGCCCCGACATCGCCCGCGAAATCTGGGGCGGCGATCCGCGCGCCGCCCTCGCCTGGGGCGCCGGGCCGCAGGGGCGTGCCCATGTGGTGCCCGGCGGCTATAGGGTCAGCGGAAAATGGGAGTTCGCCTCGGGCGGCCGCCACGCGACCTGGATCGGCGGCCACTCGCGCATCATCGAGTCCGACGGCAGCATGCGCCGTTGGGCCGAGGGCGCGCAGAAGGGCGAACTCATCGAACGCAGCATGCTGATGCCGAAATCGGCCGTCACCATGCATGCCAACTGGAACCCCATGGGCCTGCGCGGCACCGGCAGCGACACCTACGAGGTGACGGATCTGTTCGTGCCGGAGGAATACACTGTCATCCGCGACAATCCGCCCGATCGCCGCGAGGCGGGGGCGCTTTATTGCTTCACCACCACGCATCTCTACGCTTCCGGCTTCGGCGCGGTGGCTCTCGGTATTGCTCGTGGCGCGCTTGAGGCTTTCGCCGCCCTCGCCCAGGAAAAGACCCCGCAAGCCAGCACCCGCATGATGCGGGACAGCCACCACGTGCAAACCCAGATGGCCCTCGCCTCCGCCAAACTCGGCGCCGCGCGCGCGCTGCTGATCACGACACTCGAGGAAATATGGGACAGCGCCGCCAGCACCGGTGCGCTCACCACCGACGAGCGGATGCGCATTCGGCTGGCAGCTACCTTCGCCACCCACCAGGCGCGGGAGGTGGTGGATTTCGCCTACCACGAGGCCGGCGCCACCGCGATTTTCCCTGGCCAGCCGTTCGAACGCCGCTTCCGCGACATCAACACCGTCACCCAGCAGGTGCAGGCGCGGGCCACCCATTTCGAAACCGTCGGCGCCCATCTGCTTGGGCTGCAACCGCCGCTGCGGTTCGTCTGAGCTACCGGCGCGGCGCTCCGGCACGCCGCATCAGTGCGAGCAGCACCAGTGTCGGTATGGTCACCCAGGTCATCAGCAGGAAATCGTCATTGTAGGCCACGATCAGCGCCTGACGGTTGATCATCTGGTCCAGCGCTGCGGCGCCGTGGATGGTGCTGGGGTCCAGCGCCCGCGCCACCGCGCCGTTGCCGTGCAGGAGGCGGTTGAACGGATGCGCCACCTCGGACAGTACGCCGTGCACCACCTGTGCGTTGCGGGTGAGCGAGAACGAGGTGATGGAGATGCCCACCGCCGCCCCGATATTGCGGAACAGGCTCAGCAGCGCCGCCCCGTCGGCCCTGAACTGGGCGGGCAGCGTGGCGTAGGCAATCACCGATAACGGGTTGAAAATCCACCCCATGCCGAAGCCTTGCAGCACCAGCGTGACCAGCAACTGCTTCTGCGAGATATCGGGCGTCCACCCGCTCATGCTGTAGAGCGTGCTTGCCAGTACCACCACGCCCACCGTCATGAACACGCGCGCGTCGACCCGGCTGCCGTATTTCCCCGCCAGGATCATCGCCACCATGGTGCCGAGCCCGCGCGGCGCCATCGCCAGGCCGGCCGTCTGCACCGGGTAGCCGGCGAGGTTTTCGAGGTAGGGGGCCAGCAACGCGGAACTCGCCATCAGCACCATGCCGGTGGTGGCCATGATGAGCATCGCGGAGGTGAAGTTGCGGTCCTTGAAAATCTCGGGCGGAATGAAGGACTTCTTGGCGGTGAACATGTGCACCAGGAACAGATACGTCCCGAGCCCCGCCAACACGCACTCCACGACGATTTCGCGCGATGTGAACCAGTCCTGCTCCTGGCCGCGATCCAGCATCAGTTGCAGGCTGCCGAGGGCCACGCCGAGCACGGCAAATCCGGTCCAGTCGAACCGCAGGGTATCGTTGGGCGAGGATTTCGGCAGGAACAACGCCAGTCCGGTTACCGCCAGCAGCCCGAACGGCAGGTTGACGTAGAACACCCAGCGCCAGTTGTACACATCGGTCAGCCAGCCGCCGATGGTCGGCCCCGATATCGGCCCCACCATCACGCCCAGCCCCCAGATCGCCATCGCCTGCGGGCGTTTCTCGACCGGGTAGATATCCAGCATGATCGCCTGGCACAGCGGCACCAGGGCGGCGCCGAAGCTCCCCTGCAAAATGCGGAACAGCACCATTTGCGGCAGCGACTGCGCCGCGCCGCACATCATCGAGGTGATGGTGAAGCCGATCAGGCAAATCATGAACAACCGCTTGCGGCCGAACCGTGCCGCCATCCAACCCACCGGCGCGGTCATGATGGCGGAGGCGATCACGTAGGAGGTCAGCACCCAGGTGATCTGGTCCAGCGTGCTGTCCAGGCTCGACTGCATGTAGGGCAGTGCCACGTTGGCGATGGTGGAGTCGAGCACCTGCATCAGCGTCGCCACCATCACGCAGCCGGTGATGAGGGCGCGATGCTTCACCGCGGGAGCGCGTGCAGGCTCCACCATGGCCGTTCCTTCATCGGTGCTGCGTGAGAGGTATGGTCTTTCGCCGGGCAAACCAAGTCCGATAGTGTGACCCCAGCCATTCGGCCGCCGACCCCCTGGCACATCGCTTGCTAGTTTTCCTGTACCACCAAGGAGAAGCCCGCATGATCGCCGCACGCTTCATTCTCGCCGCCCTGCTGCTGGCCGCCGCGCCGGCGATGGCGGAAACCAAACTCTCCTTCGGCACCGACTGGCTGGCCGAGGCCGAGCATGGCGGGTTCTACCAGGCCGTCGCGATGGGCTTCTACAAGAAGCATGGCCTCGACGTGACCATCCGCATGGGCGGCCCCGGCACCAATGCGCCGCAGATGGTGGCGGCCGGGGTGACGGACCTGCAGATGACCTCGGGCAGTTTCGGCGCGCTGAATATGGTGCAGCAGGATGTGCCGGTGCTGGCGGTGGCCGCCTATTTCCAGAAGGACCCGCAGGTGCTGATTTCGCACCCCGGCACCGGCAATGACTCGCTGGCCGAGATGAAGGGCAAGCCGATCATGATCTCGGCCGGCGCCCGCAGCGGCTATTGGCTGTTCCTCAAGGCGAAATTTGGTTTCAGCGATACCCAGATCAAGCCGTACAACTTCTCCATGGCGCCGTTCCTGGCCGACAAATCGGCGATCCAGCAGGGTTTCATCTCCTCCGAGCCGTTCCAGATCGAGCGGCAGAGCGGCGAGAAGCCCCTGGTTCACCTGCTCGCCGACAACGGCTATGCCAACTATTCCAACCTCGTGCTGGCCACCCGCAAGATGGTGACCGAGAAGCCCGAGATCGTGCGCGCCTTCATCGAGGCCTCCACGGAGGGCTGGTACAGCTACCTCTATGGGGACCCGGCGCCGGGCAATGCGCTGATCCGGGCGGCCAACAAGGACATGACGCAGGAGACCATCGACAACTCCATCAAGGTGATGAAGCAATACGGGATCGCCGATTCCGGTGACAGCCTCACCCTCGGCCTCGGCGCCATGAGCGAGGCGCGGTGGAAATCGTTCTATGACACCATGACCGAAGCCGGCCTCTACAAGCCCGGGCTCGACTGGCACCGCGCCTTCACGCTGGATTTCGTCAATGTGAAATACGGCATGGAGATGAAGCCGAAATAATGGACCGCATCCTCGCCGACGCCACGCTGCCGGACGGCAGCCGCACCGATATCGCCCTGATAGGTGGCCGCATCGCCGCCATCGGCCCGCGCTGCGGTGGGGACCTGCCGCGCCAACCCCTGGCCGGGCGCATGGTCTGGCCAGGCTTTGTCGATGTGCACACCCATCTCGACAAAGGCCATGTCTGGCCCCGCGCCGAGAACCCCGACGGCAGCTTCCAGGGCGCCCTGGCCGCTGTGGGCGCCGATCGGCGGGCGCATTGGACGGCCGACGATGTCTATCGCCGCTTCGAGTTCGGCCTGCGCTGCGCCTATGCCCACGGCACCGTCGCCATCCGCACCCATATCGACAGCCTCGATCCGCAATACCGCGTCAGTTGGCCGATTTTCGCCGAACTGCGTGAGGCCTGGCGCGGCCGGATCGCCCTGCAAGGCGCCGCCATCGTCGGCATCGCCCTTCTTGATGATGACGCCTACGCCCAAAGCCTGGCCGCTTGCCTGCGCGAGCATGGCGGCATCATGGGCGGGGTGATCTACCCGATGGATGATCTCGCCCCCCGCATTGCCCGCCTCATCGCCCTTTGCCTGCAACACGACCTGCAACTTGATGTCCACATCGACGAAACTCTCGATCCCGGCGCTCGCTCGCTCCCCATCCTGGCCGAAACCGCGCTGCGCATGGGCTACGCTCGGCCCATCACAGTCGGCCATTGTTGCAGCCTCTCCGTGCAGGACGACGCCGAAATCGCCCGCACGCTGGACCTCATGGTGGCGGCGCGGATGCAGGTGGTGAGCCTGCCGATGTGCAACCTCTACCTCCAGGACCGCGCCCCCGCCCGCACCCCGCGCCGCCGTGGCGTCACCCTTCTGCACGAACTCGCCGTCGCCGGTATCCCGGTGGCGCTGGCCAGCGACAACTGCCGGGACCCGTTCTACGCCTATGGCGACCACGACATGCTGGAGGTGTTCCGCGAGGCTACCCGCATCGCCCATCTCGATCGCCCCACCGGCACCTGGCCCAACGCCGTCACCCAAACCCCCGCCGACATGATGAGCATCGCGGCCGGCCGCATCGCCGTGGGCGCCGTTGCAGACCTGGTGATCTTCAAGGCCCGCACCATCAACGAACTGCTCAGCCGCCCGCAGTCCGACCGGATGGTGCTGCGCGCCGGCGTGCCGATCGACACCAGCCTGCCGGACTATGCCGAACTGGACGACTTGCTCGCCGGGGCCTGAGCGGCGGTTCAGCCGTGAACGCGGCCGAGAACCGCGAGATCCTCGTCATCGAGCGCGCTGCGCACGCCGGAGCGGATCAGCGCGGTGAACCCGTCATCCGGCACCATCATCGTCAGGCAATACAACCGGCCCGGCCCGGTGTTCTCCAGCGCATGCTCGGCCCCCGGCTTGAGCAGCAGCGCATCCCCGCTCGCCACCGGCACTGTCTTGCCGGCGCAGGTCGCGAGCCCCTCGCCCTTGAGGATGAAGAAGAACTCCTGCCCCACCGGATGCATGTTGGGTGGCGTCTTGCCGCCCACATCGAAAATCTCGACGCAGGCGATGAAACTCGCCCCATCGGCGTCGGGATCGAAAATCAGCGCCAGCCGGTTGCTGTCGGCCGGATTGATTTTCCAGGCCTCATAGTTCCGGGCGGTCTTGGCAATCGCGGGTTCCATCATGCGCCTCCTGCTACCCCAGGCGTGACGCAATATCGCTGCCAAGTGCGGTGAAGCCGAAGCACTGGCGCACATTGTAGAGCGTTGCCTCCCAGCAGAACGAGGGCGAGGTGGTAGCGCTGCAATCCTCCAGCAGGATGGTGTCATAGCCGAGGAAATTCGCGTCCATCAGCGTCGCCAGTACGCACTGGTCGGCGTTCACGCCGGCGAACAGTATCGTGGTGATCTTGAGGTTGCGCAGGATGCTGTCGAGCGGCGTGTCCCAGAAGCCCGACATGCGGAACTTGTCCACCCGCACGTCCTCCTCCGCCGGCACCAGCGCATCGATGATGGCGGCTCCCCAGCTATCCTTTTCCAGCACGCGGGACCCGGTTTCCGGCACCACATCGCCCAGCCCGACGCCCACGCCATCCGGCTTGTAGACGTGCTCGAGCGCCGGGGAGAGGTTCAGGCGATCCGGCCGGTTGCCCCAGTTCAACCACACCACCCGCGCCCCGCCCCGCCGCAGCACCGGCAACACCGCGTTCAAAGGCGCGATGGCCCGATGGGTGGGGCTCACATCCACATCGATCAGATCGAGCCAGCCGCCCCTGCTGCAGAAGTCGTTCTGCATGTCGATCACCACCACGGCTGTCCGCGCCAGATCGATGGTGAGGTTCTGGTCGCGCGCCTGAAAACTCACCGGCTGCGGCGGCACCGCGGCCCGCGTGAGGTCCGCATGAACCTCATCGACGAGCCATCGGTTGTACGGTCCGCTGCCGAGATGGTGCATGGAGGGGCTCCTGGGTTGCCGTTATTTTGCGCAAGCTGTTGTGTTCTGCAAAGACATTGTGCAGCACTCCCGGTGGTTGCGGAACGTCATCGGCCTCGAATAGCATGCACATCTTCGTGCAGGAGCCGGCATGGGCGTTACACGTGAAACAGTCGCCATGCTGACGTCCGACGGCGTTCGCCTCGATGCCGATGTCTGGCGCCCCGCTGCCGGCGGCCCGCATCCGGTGCTGTTGATGCGGCAACCCTATGGGCGCGCCATCGCCTCTACCGTGGTCTACGCCCATCCCGCCTGGTATGCCGCGCGCGGCTACATCGTGGTGATCCAGGATGTGCGTGGCCGCGGCACCTCCGAGGGCGATTTCCGCCTCTGCGAAGCCGAGAAGCGCGACGGTGGCGAGGCCGTCACCTGGGCCGCCGCCCTGCCGGACAGCAACGGCAAGGTTGGCATGTATGGCTTCTCCTACCAGGGGATGACCCAGCTATTCGCCGCCGCCGCCCGCCCACCCGCGCTCAAGGCGATTGCCCCGGCGATGACGGCCTGGAACCTGCGCGAGGATTTCTCCCACGAAGGCGGCGCCTTCCGCCTGCAATCCGGCCTCGGCTGGGGCTGCCAGCTCGCGCTCGAAACCGCTCGCCGCAATGGTGATGCCGCCGCCCACCAGGCCATCTACGCCGCCAGCCGTGCCGTGCCGCTCAACGCCGAGATCCCCTGCCGGCCGCCGATTTCCGCCATCCTCGGCACCCATGGCCACTATCTGGACTGGCTGACCGAACCACCGGACTCCCCCTACTGGGCCGCGGTTTCCCCCGCCGCCGCTGGCCCGATCGACATCCCGGCGCTGCATATCGGCGGCTGGTACGATCCGCTTCTGCGCGGCACCCTGGCCTGCCACCGCGCCCTTTCCGCCGGCACCGCCCTGCAACGCCTCATCATCGGCCCCTGGGTTCACATCCCCTGGAGCCGCCACGTCGGCGCGCGCGATTTCGGCCCCGAAGCGGCCAGCGACATCGACGAGCAGCAAATCGCCTGGTACGACCACTGGCTCAAAGGCGCCCCGCTCGCCCCGGAACCGCCAGTACGGCTGTTCGAACTCAACGGCGGATGGCGTGGCTTCGAGAGCTTCCCGCCCCGCCGCGGCGCCTGGAGCCTCGCCAGCACCGGCCGCGCCGCGATGACCGAGATGGACGGCCAACTTGCCTCGGCCGCGCGCGATACCGCGCCCCCGGGCGCCGATGTGTTCGTCTACGATCCCTGGCGCCCTACCCCCTCCATTGGCGGCCACGCCGGCCATCCCGCCGGTCCGCTCGACCGCACCCACGCCGACGCCCGCAGCGATGTGCTCACCTTCACCACCGAACCCCTCGAAACCGAACTCTCGCTCGCCGGCGAGGTGGCGGCCCGGCTCGCCATCACCGCGGATGCGCCGAGTTTCGACGTCCACGCCATCCTCTCCGAACTCCCCGCCGGGGGCGGCGCCTATGAACTGACCAGCGGCCACCGGCGTCTCGACACGCCGCCCAACCGCCCCGTTATCGTGTCCCTGCGCGCCATCTGCGCCCGCATTCCCGCCGGCAGCCGTCTGCGCCTGTCCATCGCCGCCGGAGATTTCCCCGCATTTGCGGTGAATTCCGGCGCCGGCAAGCCGCCCGCCGAGGAGCGCCTGATCGACCAACACATCATCACCCTCACGTTGCGCCACGGCGCGGGCAGCGGCACCGTGTTGGTGCTGCCGTTGGCATGAAGGGTGCAAGGCTCGCGCATGCATGAGAGACTTCGGCATGCTTGAGCAGTCACCTCCCCTCGTCTCCCTTCGCGGCGTCGAGAAGCGCTTCTCGAACGGCACGGTGGCCCTGCGCGGGCTGGACCTCGATTTGCGTCGTGGCGGCTTCGTCTCCCTGCTCGGCCCCTCCGGCTGCGGAAAGTCCACCGCGCTGCGCCTCATCGCTGGCCTCGGCGCCCCTTCCGCCGGGCGGGTGGACTGGGGCAGCGCCCAGCCACCGCTGAGCTTCGTGTTCCAGGAACCCACGTTGATGCCCTGGCGCAGCGTGGCCGGCAATGTGCGGCTCCCGCTGCAGATGCAGGGCATGTCCAAGGCCAACGCGATGCCGCTGGTGATGAAGGCGCTCGCCGGCGTCGGGCTTGCCGGCTTCGAGAAGCACTATCCGCGCCAGCTTTCCGGCGGCATGAAGATGCGTGTTTCCATCGCCCGTGCCCTGGTCACCCGCCCGGCGCTGCTGCTGATGGACGAACCCTTCGCCGCACTGGATGAAATCACCCGCTCCCGACTCAATGACGATATCCTCGCGCTGTGGGCGGCGCAGGGGCTTACCGTCGCCTTCGTCACCCACTCGGTATTCGAGAGCGTGTTCCTATCCGACCGCATCCTGGTGATGGCCGCCCGCCCCGGTCGCGTGGTGGCTGATATCGCTATCGACGCGCCCTACCCGCGGGACGACTCCTTCCGCAATTCCGACGCCTACGCCCATTACTGCCGCATCGTCTCGGCGGCCCTGAAGGAGGCCATGGCGGCGCATGACACGATCTAGGCTCCTCGCCATCCTCCTGCCGCTGGCGTTCGGCGTGTTCGTGCTGGGCGGCTGGGAGTTCCTGGTGCGGGCCGCCGGTATCCCGGTCTATGTGCTGCCAGGCCCGCTCACGATTGCCGCCAAGTTGGTGGAGGACTGGGCGTCGCTGGCGGAATCGCTGCTGGTGACCCTGCGCATCACCGGCTTGGCGCTTGCCGCGGCGGTAATCGGCGGGGGCGGGCTGGCGATTCTGTTCGCCCAGTCCAAATGGATCGAGGCGAGCCTGTTCCCGTACGCCGTCATCCTCCAGGTGACCCCTATCGTCGCCATCGCGCCGTTGATCCTGATCTATGTGCGGGACACCGAGATGGCGCTGTTGATCTGTGCCTGGCTGGTGGCGTTCTTCCCCATCCTGTCCAACACGACGCTGGGGCTGAACTCGGTCGACCACAATTTCGTCGACCTGATGCAGCTCTACCGCGCCAAACGCTGGCAGATCCTGTGGTACCTCCGCCTGCCCGGCGCCATGCCCTACTTCCTCGGCGGCCTGCGCATCGCCGGCGGGCTCAGCCTGATCGGCGCGGTAGTTGCCGAATTCACCGCCGGGACCGCGGCCGGTGGTTCCGGGCTCGCCTATCGCATCCTCGAAAGCAGCTACCGCCTGGATATTCCGCGCATGTACGCGGCTCTGGTGCTGCTTTCGGCCACCGGTATTCTCATCTTTGGCGTATTTGCCGCCTTGTCCTGGCTGGTGCTGCATCGCTGGCACGAAAGTGCCACGCGACGCGAACAATGAAAGCCGCCGCATGACCGACTGGACCGCCTTCGCCGCCGCCCTCGGCGACATCCCCGTCATCACCGAGCGCGCTCTGGTGCGGCAGAAAAGCCGCGATTTCTTCTGGTACTCCCCCATCCTCAAGGAGCAGCTCAACCGCAAATCCGCCGACATCGTGGTCTGCCCGCGTGACGAGGCCGAGGTGATCGCCACCGTCGCCCTCTGCGCCCGCCATCGCGTTCCTCTCACGGTGCGTGGCGGCGGCACCGGCAACTACGGCCAGGCGGTGCCGCTGAACGGCGGCGTGGTGATGGACATGATGGCGCTCGACCGCATCATCGCGCTGGAGGATGGCGCGCTGACCGTGGAAGCCGGCCGCAAACTCATCGATATCGACACCGCGACGCGCCCGATGGGGTGGGAACTGCGGATGCACCCCTCCACCAAGCGTACCGCCACCATCGGCGGCTTCATTGGTGGCGGCAGCGGGGGCGTCGGCTCTATCACCTATGGCGGCCTGCGCGAGCGGGGCAATGTGCTTTCCGCTCGGGTGATTTCCTGCGAGGAAACGCCCCGCATCGTCACCCTGCGCGGGGACGAGGTGGCGGCGGTGAACCACGCCTATGGTACAACCGGCATCATCACCCAACTCACCATCGGCATGGCGCCGGTGCAGCCGTTCATCGATATCCTTATCACGTTTGACGACTTCATGGATGCTGCCCGATGCGGCCTTACTCTCGCCACTGCGGAGGGCATAGTCAAAAAACTCGTTACGGTCGTTGCCGATCCAGTGCCCCAAAGTTTCCGCGGCCTGAATGTCCCTCGAGGTAAAAGCGTCGTCCTCGCCATGATCGCACGCCAATCGCTGACCGCATTTGGCGACGTGATCCGGATCGCCGGAGGCACTGAAATTATGGCGCAGGACGCCGTTTGGGCCGAAACCACGCCGGACGCGACGCCGCTCTACGAATACACCTGGAACCACACCACCCTGCACATGCTGCGCGGCGACAAGGGCGTGACCTATCTGCAATGCCTCTTCCCGCCCGATCGCGGCCTCGATCTCGTCGCCAAGATCAATGCGGACCTTGAGGGGGAACTCATGCAGCACCTCGAATTCCAGCGCAGTGGCGGCCGCGTGGTCTACAGCGCGCTGCCGGTGATCCGCTACACCACGCCCGAGCGCCTCACCGCCATCGTCGCCCACCACGAGGACAACGGCATCCTTATCGCCAACCCGCATTTCTACACGTTGGAGGATGGCGCCGGTCACAAGCGCGTCGGCGCCGACCAGCCGGCCATGAAGGCCCGGATGGACCCGCATGCGTTGCTCAATCCGGGCAAGATGCGCACGTACCAAGCCAAGGAGGCCTGACGGTGGCCCGTTGTTGGCGTGATCTGCCGTGGACCGCGTTCCAGGGGCTCGATCCTGAAGCCACCGTCGCCATCCTCCCCGTGGGGGCGATCGAGCAGCATGGGCCGCATTTGCCGGTGGGCGTTGACGCGTTCATCAACGAGGGCGCCGTCACCGCCGCGATGCCGCTGATGCCGGACAGCGTGCTGGTGCTTCCCATCGCGCAGGTTGGCAAATCCAACGAACATGTGGCTTTCCCCGGTACCCTGACCCATTCGGCCGAAACCCTCACCCGCATCTGGACCGAACTCGGCGAGGCCGTCGCGCGCGCCGGTATCCGCAAGTTCGTCATGTTGAACTCGCACGGTGGGCAGCCCCAGATCATGGACATCGTGGCGCGGGACCTGCGGGTGCGGCTGGGGATGTTCGCCGTCGCCGCGAACCTGTCCGGACTGAGCACCGCGCGCGGCTTGTTCACCGACCTCGAATCCCGCCATGGCATCCACGGTGGCTCATCGGAAACCTCGCAGATGCTGGCGCTGCGGCCGGACCTCGTGCGCATGGAACACGCCGCCAACTTCGCCCCCAGCACCATCGGGCTGGAGGCCGAGTTTACCTATTTGCGCGCCGAGGGGCACGCGGTTGGCTTCGGTTGGCAAACCCAGGATCTTCATCCCGCCGGTGCCTGCGGCGATGCCACCGACGCCGATGCGGCACGCGGCGCCACCATCATTGCCTCCAAGGCGCGAGGCATCGCCAACCTCATCGCCGAGGTGGCCCGCTTTCCGCTTTCCCGCCTGGTGGCCGGCCCGCTCGGATAAGCCTACGTCCCGCGATGCCCGCTCAACTCGGTGGCCGCGGCCGGCGGCATGCGCATCGCCAGCGGGCAGGCGCAGATGGAGACGCAGGACACCACGATGAACGCGATAGAGAAATCGCTCATCATCGGCTCGGTATGCCCGGCCAGCATCATCGTCACGGTGAGGGATGCGGCGGCGGCCGAAACCCCCAGTGTCTGGGATATCTGCTGCATCGCCGCGTAGAAGCCGGTGGCCGCGCTCATCCGCTCGCGTGGCACATCGGCGTAGGCCAGGGCGTTGTAGGCTGTGAATTGGAGCGAACGGAAAAACCCGCCTGAAATCAGTACCGCGTAGATCAGGAAAATCGGCCAGCCTGGCCGGAAAAACGCGATCAGCGCGAGCAGGAAGGACGACAGCACCGCATTCCACACCAACGTGTCGCGGAACCCCAGCCGTCGCAGCGCTGCCGTGGCCGCCGGCTTCATGAACAACGCACCGAGTGAACTGGCGAAGGTGATCATGCCGCTCTGCGCCGGCGAGCGCCCGAAGGTGAGCTGGAGCATCATTGGCAGCAGGAATGGGATGGCCCCGATCCCCACCCGGAAAAACGTCCCCGCGATCACCGCCACGGCAAACGTGGGAATGCGGAGCAGTGACAAATCAATGATCGGGCGCGGCACCAGCCGCGTGTGCAGCACATACAACGCCCCGCCCACCAGCCCCACCGCGAGGAACGCAAGGCTCATCTCGCGCGGCACCACCCCGCGCCCAATGGTCTCCAGCCCGAACATCATCGACGCCAGCGCGACGCCGGAGATGGCAAACCCCCGCCAGTCGAACTTCGCGCCGGTCGACTCCCGCACATCGCTCACAAACAGGGTCACCAGCACGATGCCGAGCAGGCCAAAGGGGATGTTGATGTAGAAAATCAGCCGCCACGAGAAATAAGTGACGATGAAGCCGCCGAGCGGCGGCCCCAGCACCGGGCCGAGCAGGGCCGGGGTGGATAGCCAGGCCATTGCCGCCACCAACTCGCTTTTCGGCACCGTGCGCAGCAGCACCAGCCGCCCCACCGGCACCATCATGGCGCCGCCGAAGCCCTGCAAAACCCGCGAAATCACCAGGAACGGCAGTGAGTCGGCCGCGCCGCACAGCATGGAGCCCAGGGTGAACACCAGGATCGCCGCACGAAATATGGTCCGCGTGCCGAAGCGGTCCGCCAGCCATCCGCTGCACGGGATAAACACCGCCAGGCTCAGCATGTAGGACGTCAGCGCCACGTTCATGTGCGTGGGTTCTTCGCCGAACGCCCGCGCCATCGTCGGCAGCGCCGTGGAAATCACGGTGCTGTCGAGGTTCTGCATGAACAGCGCACAGGCGACGATCAGCGCCGTCAACCGCGTCCGCGGCGCCACCGACATGGGCGAAGCGGTCCGGCCGGGCGGGATGGTGGGTTCCTTCATCGAACACAGCATCGCCGCCCGCGCGGCTCAGGAAAAGCCCAGCGGCTAGGGCAGCAGCACAGTGCTGCCCGTCGTCTGCCGCGCCTCAAGGGCAATATGCGCGGCCGCAGCCTCGGCAAGTGGGAAGGTTTGGTTGACACGGATCTTCACGGCACCAGAAGCGACAACGCTGAACAGGTCGGCCGTAACGCGTTCAAGGTCATCGCGCTTGGTGGTGTAGGTCGCCAGCGTCGGGCGTGTCAGGAACAGACTGCCCTTGGCACTGAGGATCGAAATGTCGACAGGGGGCACCGCACCCGATGCGTTGCCATAGCTGACCATCATGCCAAGCGGGGCAAGGCAGTCGAGGCTGGTC
>CAIMWH010000280.1 GCA_903845065.1 uncultured Rhodospirillales bacterium
AATAATTTTATCCATTATCCGGAAACCTCGCTTGATCAGGCACTTTTTCGATAGCTTTTTAAAAAAGCTCGAATTGGATGTCTCAGTATTTCCTGCCGTTTGATGTTCGCCCTCTCCAACTCGGCTGAGACGGCGGTGAGAGCCTTCAGTCGCTCCGAAGCGGCTTCCTCCACGATTGCAATTCTTGCGATATGGCCCTGACACGCCAGTTCAAGCTGCTCAATATAATGTTGCCGCGCATCAAGCGTTTTACGGAGTTCAGCCATAATTTCCTGATAGGCGATGTTTTGTTCCCACGCCGTCTCCAACTGCTCACGCAGCGACAGCACCACCGAACGCACCAGGCGCGCCACCGGTGGGATCTGCGTCACCGCGATGGCCGCGATCACGTTCTGCACGCTGGCCCGCGTCAACGCCATCAATGCGATGGCGAGCAGGATGCCGGGGATGGACTGCAAGCCGTCCATCACCCGCATCACCACGGTATCCACCGCGCGGATGAAGCCCGAGGTGAGCCCGATAAACATGCCGATCACCGAGGCCACCACAGCGACGGAGAAGCCGACGAGCAGCGAAATCTGGGTGCCGTAGAGCACGCGGGAATAGACATCGCGCCCCAGCATGTCCGAGCCGAACAGGAACTGCACCGCGGGCGGCTTGGCGCCCATGCCGAGCCAGTATTCACTCCAGGCGAAGATATCCGGCGGCGGACGGGTCCGCCGCGCCGGCGCCAGCGCGGTGGGGTCCACCGTGCCGAGGAACGGCGCGAACACCCCGATGCACAGGATGATGAACAGCAGCAGTCCGCCGACAAAGATGGTGGGGTGGCGATGGATGAACATCCCCACCTTGCCGCGCACTTTGCGCGGCGGCAGCACTTCGCCGAGTTCCGGCGCGGCCGTTACCTGTGCGGCAGTCAGATCCATGATTGTCGTGCTCATCAGTAACGAATCCTCGGGTCGAACACGGTGTAGAGAAGGTCAACGCACAGGTTCACAATGACGTAGACGAACGAGAACATCAGCACGACGCCCTGGATCACCGGATAGTCGCGCCGCAGGATGGCATCGACCACCAGGCGCCCGACGCCCGGGATGGCGAACACGCTCTCGGTCACCACCGCGCCGCCGATCAGGCCGGCGAAACCGAGCCCGATGATGGTCACGATCGGCACCGCCGCGTTCTTCAGGCCATGCACGAACAGGATGGATTTCTGATCGACGCCCTTGGCCTTGGCGGTGCGCACGTAATCCTGGCTCAGCACTTCGAGCATCGTGGCCCGGGTGATGCGGGCAAGCAGCGCGATGAACGCGCTGCCGAGCGCAATGGCCGGGAGTGCCAGGTTGTTGATCCACGGCCCGAACCCTTGCGAGATCGGCGTGTATCCCTGCACCGGGAACCAGTCGAGCTGGAGGGCGAAGGTGTAGGCGAGCACATAGCCCACCACGAACACCGGTACGGAAAAGCCGAGCACGGCCACCACCATCACCATGCGGTCGATCCACTTGCCCTGTTTCCACGCGGCAATCACCCCCATCGGCACCGCGAAGCTGATGGCGAAGGTGAGGGTGAGCACCATGAGCGACAGCGTGGGCTCGACTCGCTGCGCGATCATGTGCCGCACGGGCAGGTTGGTGAAGATGGATACGCCGAGATCGCCGTTGAGCACGTTCCACGCCCACTCGACGAAGCGGACGATGAACGGACGATCCAGGCCGAGTGAAGCGCGGATGCGCTCCACATCGGCCGGAGTCGCCTGATCTCCGGCGATAATCGCCGCCGGATCACCGGGGGCGATATACAGCAGGCTGAAGACGAACAGCGCCACGATCGCCATGACCGGGATGGTCGCGATGATGCGCCTGATGGCGTAGGCAAACATGAAGCTGGTTCGTCCCTTCCTGGCCTAGATCACGGATACGCCACTACAGCGCAGTTCACGTCTTCTGCACACCCCAGAAAACGGGGAACGGCGCTTTCACCACACCTGAGACATTGGTCCGCCACGCCTGATACATCAGGAAAAACCCGGTCGGACCATAGGTTGCGTTGTCGAAACTCGCCCGGTTGATGGCCGCGATGGCGCGTTTTTCGGCTGCGTTGTCGGCGGCGTCATACCACTGCGCAATGCCCTGCTGCACGGCATCGGATTTCGGCCAGCCGAACCACGCCTTGTCGCCGCCGGCGTCGAGCGCGGTGTAGGGGGCCGGGTTGATGCAGTCCGCCCCAGCGTGCCAGGTGTGGAAGATGTTCCAGCCGCCCTGGGCCGGCGGGTCCTTCTTGGCGCGACGGGCGCCGACGGTGCCCCAGTCGGTGGCGACGAAATCGACGTCGAAGCCGATCTTCTTCAGCAGGTCGGCGGTCACTTCGCCTTCCGCCTTGGTGATCGCCACATCCATCGCCACCACCAGCGTCACCTTGGCGCCGAGCAGGCCGGCCTCGGCGAGCAGCTTCTTGGCGCCGTCATAGTCGCGCTTGCCCTTGAGGATTTCGCCGCCTTCCTCGGTGTAGTCGGCCGTGCCGGGGGTGAAGTAGCTCGCGGTTTCCTTCCACAGGTCCGGGTTTTCGCCCACCACGGCCTGCATGTAATCGGCCTGGCTCAGCGCCATCAGGACCGCGCGGCGGGCGCGCACGTCATTGAACGGTGGTTGCAGGTGGTTGAAGCGCAGCGAGCCGATGTTGCCGAACGGATCGGCGATATCGAGGCTGATGTTGCGATTGCGCTTGAGCAGGGGGATCAGGTCGGGCAGAGGGGTCTCCCACCAGTCAACCTCGCCGTTCTGCAACGCGGCGCCGGCCGTGGCGGCGTCCGAGGGGATCATCCACTCGATGCGGTCGAAATACATCCGCTTGCCGCCGGCCAGCCACTCGCCGGGCTCGGGGCGCACGGAATAGTCGGTGAACTTCTCGAACACCGCCTTGGAGCCCGGCACCCACTCGCCGGTGTTGAACTTCATCGGTCCGGAGCCGACGTACTCGCTGATCAGCTTGAACGGGTCGGTCTTGGCGATGCGCTCGGGCATGATGAGGGCCATCGGCGCGTTGTTCTTGCCCAGCGCGAACAGCATCTTGGCGAACGGCTTGTTGAGGCGGAAGCGGAACGTGCGGTCGTCGATCGCCTCCAGCGCGTCGAGTCGCGCCTTGATGATCTGGCCCATGGTGTCGCGCACCATCCAGCGTTGCAGGCTGGCGAGCACGTCGCGCGTGGTGACGGTCTCGCCGTCATGGAACTTCAGGCCGGCGCGCAGCTTGAAGGTCCAGGTCTTGAGGTCGGCCGAGGCCTCGTGGCCCTCGCACATCTGGGGTTGCGGTTCGAGCTTGGCGTTCACGCCGTACAGCGTATCCCACACCATGAGGGCGGCGTTACGCACCACGTACTGGGTGCCGGCCACGGCATCCATGCTGGAAAGATTGGCCTGGGGCACGAATTTCAGCACCCGGCTGCCCTGCGCCCGAGCGATGGAGGGCGCAGCCAGCAGGGAGGCGGCCGCCAGGGGGGCGGCCGTTAGAATATCACGACGCTTCATCATCATTCCTTCAAAGGTCGGCAAGAAAAGTCGCGCGCCGGGTTATGCCCGACGCACGTTCCAGAAAGTCGCGAAACCGTTCAGTACGCCCGTGATGTCCGACCGGTAAGCGGTCGGGGTCTGGAACTGGCCGAGCGGAAAGTACGGCACGTCATGCATCGCCTGCACCTGCATCTTGCGGCAGATGTCCTGCTGGCCCTTGAGGTCGGGCGCATCGAACCAGGCGGTCCGCATCTGCTCCAACTCGGGGCTGACGCACCAGCCGGGCCAGGAGCCGGGCTGGTCGCCGTTGCCGCGCAGAGCGATATGGGCAGGCGGGCTGAAATGGTCGGTGCCGGCCCAGCCGGTGATGAAGCTGCTCCACCCGCCCTGCTCCACCGGGTCCTTCTTGTTGCGCCGTTGCAGCATCGAGCCCCAGTCGGTCGCCACGTAGTCCACGTTCATGCCGACGCGGGCCATGGTATCGGCCATCACATCGCCGAGGGCCTTGAGGGTGACGTAGTCGGTCGGCACCATCAGCACCGTTTTCTCGCCGGCGTAGCCCGCCGCCTTCAGCATCTCCTTGACCTTGGCGTAGTCGCGCTTGCCCCGCAGCGGTTCGAGCCCGTCCTCGCTGGCCATCGGGGTTTTGGGGCAGAACATGCCGAGCGGGGTGTAGAACATCCCCGGATCGTCGCCCACGATCGCCTGCATGAACTCAGCCTGGTCGATGGCGTACATGAAGGCACGGCGCACGGCGGGATTGTTGAATGGCGCGACGAGGTGGTTGGGCCGCATCATCTCCACCCCACCGGTCGGGTCGGGGAAGGCGATCTTGATCTTGGCGTTCTTGCGCAGCAGCGGCTGAAGATCGGCGGTGGGGTATTCCCACCAGTCCTGCTCGCCGTTCTGCAGGGCCGCCGCCGCGGTGGCGGCATCGGGCATGGTGGTCCACACCACGCGCTCGAAATGCGCCACCTTCGGCCCGCTGGTCCAGTCGAGCGCGCCATCCGGGCGGGGGGTGTATTTGTCGAACTTCGCATACACGTTGCGCGAGCCCTGCACCCGCTCGGCCTGCACGTAGCGATAGGGGCCGGAGCCGATGATCTCGGTGATCTGCTTGAACGGATCGGTGTTGGCCAGCCGCTCCGGCATCATCGCCGGCATCGGCGAGGGGGACTTGCCGAGCGCGTCGGGCAGCAGCGGGAACGGCTTTTTGAGCTTGAACACGATTGTCTTGTCGTCGGCCGCCGAAAGCTCATCCGTGGCGTCCATCAGCGCGCCGCCGATCGCATCGCGCTTGGCCCAGCGCTTGATGGAGGCGACGCAATCGCGCGCCAGCACCTTCTCGCCGTCATGCCACCACAGCCCGTCACGCAGCGTCAGCTTCCACAGCTTGCCGTCGTTTTCCACCGTGTGGCCGGAGAGCATCTGGTGGGTGTAGTTGAAATTGGCGTCCTGGCCGAACAGGGTGTCGAACACCAGATAGGAGTGGTTGCGGGTAACGTAGGCGGTGGTCCAATGCGGATCGAGGAAGGCAAGGTCGATCTGCGGAATGAACCGCAACGTCGAGGCGCCCTGCGCCCGCGCGTAGGATGGCAACGCCAGGCCCGCGGCTCCCGCCGCCAGAAAACTCCGCCGCTTCATCCGATCCTCCTGTGTCCGGTTCAGTCCCGCGAACGATGGCAGGCTGCCATGCGCCCCGCAAGCAGTTCGCAGACCGTGCTTGCAATTCGCGTGCCCGCCACGGCAACGCCGGCCCACTATCGTCGGCACCGGTTGTTCCGCTAGACAGTTTGCATGGTCCAACTGGCAATTCGCCTGCTCGGCCCCGAGCGTGTCGCGCTTGTGGTGAGCTTCCTGCGTTTCGGTGTCGTCGGCGTGATCGGCTTCATCGTCGACACCGCGACCGTCTACGGCCTGCGCGCCGCCGTCGGGCTCTACTGGGCCGGCACAGTGGCCTACATCACGGCAGCGAGCACGACGTGGCTGGTCAACCGGATCTGGACATTCCGCGGCCTGGGCAGCGGGCCGGCGCACCGGCAGTGGGCGATTTTCCTCGCCACCAACCTGGTCGGATTCATGCTCAACCGTGGCACCTATTTCGCGCTGATCACCTTCAGCGGCACGGCCGCGGCATACCCCGTGCTGGCGGTGGCGGCCGGGGCACTGGCGGGCATGTTCATCAACTTCCACTTCGCCCGCACCGTGGTGTTCCGCTAGGCGCTCAGCGGGACGCCCGGATTTCCAGCACGCTGACGAAAAAACTGCCATAGGCGCACTGGAAACCCAGCAGGATCAACGTGGCGGAGGGGATGATCAGCCGCATCGTCTCCTCCGGCGCCAGGTTGCCGAAGCCGCCCAGGCCCCAATTGCCCAGCGCCGCCACGGCGAGCAGCACGCCGACCAGCACCAGTCCGGCCCCGGTGACCAGCCCGCGCTCCAGGCTCAATCGCCCAAGCAGGCGGCGGAACCCCGGATCCTCCGGCAACATACCCTCGCGGGTGCCGTACTGCTTGGCGAACAGCCAGAAAAACACCGATTGCGCCCCCACCAGCACCGCCACCGCCGCGTAGAGCAACGAGTGGATATCCAGGGTCACCCCGCCCAGGTGGCGTGGCGCCGGCAGCAGCCACGCCATGCCGAGCAGGCCGCCGATGGTCAGCGCCAGGCCGGGGTAGAGGAACAGCCAGGACGGGCTGAACAGCAGCAGGAAGCGCAGATGCCGCCAGCCATCGCGCCACGAGCGCAGATGCGGCGGGCGGGAACGGCCATCGGGATGCAGCACCGTCGGCACCTCGGCCATCGGCAGGCCGCGCAGGGTGGCCTTCACCACCATCTCGCTGGCGAACTCCATGCCCGGCGCCTGCAGATCGAGCCCGAGAATGGCCTCGCGCTCGAACCCGCGCAGCCCGCAATGAAAATCCCCGCACGGGCTGCGAAAAAACAACCGGCCGATGAAGCTCAGCACCGGGTTGCCGAGCCAGCGGTGCAGCCGGGGCATCGCCCCCGGCATGATGCCGCCCTGGAAGCGATTGCCCATCACCAGGGCATTTCCTGCCCGCAATTTATCCACGAAGCCCTCGAGAGCGCTGAAGTCATAACTGTCGTCGCTGTCGCCCATGATGACGTAGCGGCCGCGCGCGCCTCGGATGCCACCGATCAGGGCAGCCCCGTAGCCACGTGCCGGAATATCGATCACCCGGGCGCCATGGGCGCGGGCGATGTCCTGCGAGCCATCCCGCGACCCGTTGTCGGCGATCACCACCTCGCCGCTGACGCCGCTGCGCGCGAGGTAGCCCTGGGCCTTGTCGATGCAGCGTGCCAGGGTCTCGGCCTCGTCGAGGCATGGCATCAGGATTGTCAGTTCCACCGGGTTGGCCATGCTTCGCTCCGAATCGCCTATGGGCTAAACGTCAACGTGCCGTATCGGAGGCTCCTGCGCATGCGCATTCTTGTCAGACGTCTCGCCCGCTCGGTGGCGCCGGCGCTCGCGGCCGCGCTGCTCGCCGCCGCGGCCCCTACGACCCCCGCGCCCGGACCGGTGCGGGTGATCGGCACCGGCGGCATGGGATGCATCCAGGGCGCGGTTCGCCTGCCCGACGAGGCGCCGGGATTGCAGACCATTCGCGCCGGCAAGAGCGCCTTCTGGGGCCATCCCGACACCATCGCCGCCCTCAAGCTGCTCGGCGTACGCGCCCACGCCGCCGGCATGCCCGACCTCTACATGGGGGACCTCTCCGGCCCCCGCGGCGGCCCCATCCCAGGCGGGCACATGAGCCACCAGATGGGGCTCGACGCCGATGTCTATCTCGACATGAACCCGCATCCGGTGCTGAGCGTCGCCGCTCGGGAAAACCTCGAACCACCCAGCCTGGTGCGCCCGGACGGTCACGCGGTTGACCCCGCGCGATGGCGCCCGATGCATGCCGCGCTGCTGAAACTCGCCACCGAACTGCCCGGCGTCGACCGCGTGCTGGTGAACGCCGCGATCAAAAAGCAACTCTGCGACACCGTCACCGGCGATCGTTCCTGGCTGCGGCTGGTGCGGCCATGGTGGGGCCATGCCAGCCACATGCATATCAATTTCGTCTGCCCGGCCGGACAGACCGAGTGTCCCGCCCGCCCCGCGCCGCCACCGGCCGGGGATGGCTGCGACGCCAGCCTGCAATGGTGGTTCGACCAGCTTGACCACCCGGCCAAGCCGCAGGTGGCGACCAAACCAACCAAGCCCCCTGCCCTGCCCGCCGCCTGCCGCGCCATCATGGCGGCGCCCGGATGACGGTGCAGCCGCGCATCGCCGGGGTCGCCATCGCCGGGTTCGCCACCTTCATCAACCTCTACACCCCGCAGGCGGTGCTGCCGGCGATCGCGGAAAGCTTCGCCGCAGGACCCGCCCAAACCGGGCTCGCCATCACCGCCTCGCTGCTCGCCGTAGCCCTGGTGGCGCCCTTCGTGGGCGGTGTGTCGGACCGGCTTGGCCGCAAGCGGCTGATCACCGGGGCTTGTTTCATCCTGACCATCCCCGCGTTGCTGATTGCGCTCAGCCCCAACCTGCCCGTGCTGATCGTGCTGCGGTTCGTCCAGGGGCTGCTGCTGCCGTTCATCTTCACCGTCACCGTTGCTTATGTCGGCGATGAATGCGCCGGCGCCGAGGGTGTCCGCGCCTCGGCCGCCTATGCCATGGGCACGATTTTCGGCGGCTTCTTCGGCCGCTTCGTCGCCGGGCTGGCCGCCGACCTGGCAGGTTGGCAGGCGGGATTCGCGGTGGTGGGGGCCCTCACTTTGGCCTGCGCCATGGCGGTGGCCGCGCTATTGCCGCGCGAGCGCAACTTCCGGCCGGTAGCGATGGGGTGGGCGACGTGGCGGATGCACCTGCGCAATCCGGCCCTGCTCGCCACCTGCATCATCGGCGCCTGCATGCTGTTCAGCATGGTGAGCGCCTTCACCTACGCCAATTTCCGCCTCGCCGCCGCGCCCTTCAACCTCACCGCCGGACAGCTCGGCGGCGTGTTCACCGTCTACCTGCTCGGCCTCGTCACCACATCGGTATCCACCCGGCTGACGCTGCGGATCGGGCGGTTGCCGACGGTGCTGGTGGCGGTCGGCCTCTCCGTGAGTGGGGTGCTGGTCGGGCTGCTGCCGTCGTTGGTCGCGGTGATCGGCGGGCTGGCGCTGTTGTCGGGCGGGATGTTCGTGGTGCAGACGCTCTCGCTCGGCTTCATCGCGGCGCGCATCCCGCAGGCGAAATCCACCGCGGTTGGGATGTATGTCACCACCTTCTATATCGGCGGCGCGCTGGGCGGCGTGCTGCCGGCGCCGTTGTGGCGGCTGATGGGGTGGCCCGGGGTGTCGCTGCTGCTGGCGGCGGCGATCGCCATCATCACCACCCTGGCGAGCCTGGCCTGGCGCGAACCCGCCCGCTAGTTGCGCCCTCCGGTGGCCCCCCTATGTTGGGTGGGAACAGGTCGCCGAGGAATTCCCATAATGAATGCACCCTTCGAGCCCGGCCGCTTTGCCGTCGGCCAACCCGTGTCCCGCATGGAAGACCCGGTGCTGCTGCGCGGCGAGGGCCGCTACACCGATGACCTCAATCTCCCCGGCCAGGCCTATGGCGTGATGGTGCGCAGCCGCGTCGCCCACGGCATCCTGCGTGGTCTGGACGTGGAAGCCGCCCGAGCCGCCCCGGGCGTGCTCGCGGTGCTGACGGTGGCCGACCTCAAGGCCGCCGGCATCAAGCCGATGCAGGTCAACGTCGCCGGCCCCAACCATGACGGCACGCCGATCCCGCGCCCGGTGCAGTATGCGCTGGCCGAACACAAGGTGCGCTACGTCGGCGACCCGCTCGCCTTCATCGTCGCCGAAACCCGCGCGCAGGCGAAGGACGCGGCCGAACTCGTCGCCCCCGACATCGACTCGCTCCCCGCCGTCACCGAACCCGCCGCCGCCCTCACCGCCACCCCGCTGCACGATGAGGCCCCCAACAACGTGGTGCTGGACTGGAAATTTGGTGACGAGGCCGCCGTCAACGCGGCCTTCGCCAGCGCCGCCCATGTCGTCGGCGGGCGGATGCGCAACAACCGCATCGTGGTGGCCGCCCTCGAACCACGCGCCTGCATCGCCGAATACAGCCATGACCGCTTCATCCTGCGCGTGGTGAGCCAGGGCGCGTTCGGCCTGCGCAATGCGGTCGCCAACGCCATGAACGTGCCCAAGGACAACGCGCGGGTGCTCACCGGCAATGTCGGCGGCTCGTTCGGCATGAAGGGCGGCCTCTACCCCGAATACCCCTGCGCCCTGCTCGCCGCCAAGCGCCTCGGCCGGGCGGTGAAATGGACCGACGAGCGCTCGGACAGCTTCCTGTCCGACAGCCACGGCCGCGACCATGACCAGCACGTGGAACTGGCGCTCGATGCCGAGGGCACCTTCCTCGCATTGCGCGTCAACGGCTTCGGCAACTGCGGCGCCTACCTCTCCAACGCCACCTCCATCCCGCCGACGATGAACCTGGTAAAGAACATCATCGGCACCTACCGCACGCCGCTGATCCATGTCGCTGTCCGCTGCATGTTCACCAACACCACCCCGGTGGGCGCCTATCGCGGCGCCGGGCGGCCGGAGGGCAATTACTACATGCAGCGGCTGATCGAACTCGCCGCCGCCAAAACCGGGATCGACGCCGTCGATCTGCGCAAGCGCAACATGATCGCGCCGTCGATGATGCCCTACGCGGCGCCCTCGACGATGAACTATGACAGCGGGGATTTCACCGCCGTGCTGGACAAGGCGCTCGCGGTGGCCGACTGGGACGGCTTTCCCGCCCGGCGTGCCGAAAGTGCGGCCCGTGGCAAGCTGCGCGGCCGCGGCATCGGCCAGTACCTCGAAGTTACCGCCCCTGCCCGCTCCGAAATGGGCGGCATCCGCTTCGAGGCGGACGGCACCGTAACCATCATCTCCGGCACGCTCGACTACGGCCAAGGCCACGCCACCCCCTTCGCCCAGGTGCTGTGCCGCGAACTCGGCGTGCCGTTCGACAAGGTGCGCCTGGTGCAGGGCGACTCCGACCAGCTGCTCGATGGCGGCGGCACTGGCGGCTCGCGCTCTATCATGAACGCCGGCGCCGTCATCATCGCCTCCAGCGCGGATGTGGTGGCCAAGGGTAAGCCTCTGGCCGCCGATGTGCTGGAAGCCGCCGAGGTCGACATCGAGTTCTCCGCCGGCCGCTTCTCGGTGGCCGGCACGGACCGGGTGATTTCCCTGATGGACCTCGCATCCACCCTGCGCGCGCGCGGCAAGGCGGGAGCGCTCGATGTCGCGGCCGTCTACCCCGGCGTCACCAGCGCCTTCCCCAACGGCGTCCACGTGGCCGAGATCGAGATCGATCCCGAGACCGGCGTGGTGCAGGTGGTGCGCTATGCGATGGCCAATGATTTCGGCGTGGTGGTGAACCCCAATCTCGTCGCCGGGCAGGCCCATGGCGGCGTGGTGCAGGGCATCGGCCAGGCGCTCGGCGAGCGGGTGTCCTACGACGAGGATGGCCAGATCCTCAGCGGCTCCTTCATGGACTACGCCCTGCCGCGCGCCGATGAAATTCCCCCGTTCGTGTGGGAGAGCTATCCGGTGCCGGCCACCACCAATCCGCTCGGCGCCAAGGGCTGCGGCGAGGCCGGTTGCGCGGGCGCGCTGCCGGCGGTGATGATCGCGGTGAATGACGCGCTGGCCTCGGCCGGCGCGCCGCCGGTGGAAATGCCGGCCACGCCCGAGGTGGTGTGGCGCGCGCTCAGCCGTTGAGCAGGATGGCGAACAGGGCGGCGAGGCCGGTCATGGCGATGGCGATCAGGATGCGGGTCATCTGAAGGTCTCCGTTCGCTCCGTCTGTAGCAAATCCGGCCCGGTTTCCCCAAGAGGGCGCGGCATGCTTGTCGCGCCCGCGCCGCACTGGCACGCTCCCTGAAACAGCCCGCGACGGCGGCTCTGCAAGGGAGGCTTTCAATGGATTTCACCGGCAAGGTGGCGCTCGTCACCGGCGGGGCGAACGGGATCGGCCGCGCCGTGTGCCTCGGCTTTGCCCGCCACGGCGCCCGCGTGGCGGTGGTTGACCGCGATGCGGCGGCCGGGGCGGCATTGGTCGCCGAAATCCAGGCCACCGGTGGCGAGGCGATATTCCAGGCCGCCGACGTCACCAGCAGCACCGACGTGCGGGCCTATGTGCAGGCCACCCTCGATGCGTTCGGGCGGATTGACTGCTTCCACAACAACGCCGGCATCGAGGGCAAGGTAGCGCCGCTCGCCGAATACGACGAGGCGGTGTTTGACGCGGTGATGGCGGTGAACTGCAAGGGCATCTTCCTCGGCCTGCGCCACGTGCTGCCGGTGATGATCGCCCAAGGCGGCGGCGCGGTGGTCAACACCGCCTCGGTGGCCGGGTTGTCGGCCAGCATCAACATGTCCGCCTATGTCGCCTCCAAGCACGCCGTGATCGGGCTGACCAAGGTGGCGGCCGGCGAGGTGGGCGGCAACGGGGTGCGGGTGAACACGGTGTGTCCGGGACCGATCGATACCCGCATGGTGCACGACATCGCCCGCCAGGTATCCCCCAACGACCCCGGCAGCGTGGCCGCGCGCTACGCCGGCGGCATCCCGCTCGGCCGCTACGGCACCGCCGAGGAGGTGGCCAACGTGGTGCTGTTCCTGTGCTCCGGCCTCGCCTCCAACATCACCGGAGCGCAGTACGTGGTCGATGGCGGCCGCCTCGCCTCCCCGGCCGGCGTCACCAGTTCGGGCCTGCGGTAGGAGCATGACCATGCACGGATTGCTGGACGGACATCTCGCCCTGGTCACCGGCGGCGGCTCGGGCATCGGCGCCGGGATCGCGCGTGCCATGGCGCAGGCCGGCGCGCGGGTGATCGTGGTGGATGTGATGGCCGAGGCCGCTACGCGAATGGCGGCCGAAATCGGCGGCACCGGCTTCGCGCTCGATGTGACCGACCGCGCCGGCGTGGACGCGCTCGCCGCCCGCATCCGCGCGGCCCTCGGCCCCATCTCGGTGCTGGTCAACAACGCCGGCATCATCCGCCGCGGCAAGATCACCGACGGCTCGGCCCGCGCCGACTGGGATGCCACCATGGCGGTCAACCTCGACGGCCCCTACGTGATGACCACTGCGTTCCAGGAGCAGCTCAAGGAAACCAAGGGGAGCGTGATCAACATCGGTTCCATCCAGTCCTTCGTGGCACTGCCCAATTCGGCCGCCTACACCACCAGCAAGGGCGGCATCCGGGCGCTTACCAAGGCGCTGGCCATCGAGTTGTCGCCACATGGGGTGCGGGTGAACGCCATCGGGCCGGGTCTCATCGCCACGCCACTCAATGAGGGGGCGCGGCAGAACCCGGAGTTCATGGCCAACTTCACCAACCGCCTGGCGCTGGGACGAGTCGGCACGCCGGAGGACATCGCGGGACCGGCGGTATTCCTCGCCTCCGACATGGCGCGCTACATCACCGGGGTGACGTTGCCCGTCGATGGGGGTTTCCTGTCTTACTGAAACGGATAGAAGTTTTTTGTTTCTTTTTTCAAAAAAGAAAGCGCTTCTTTTTGAAAAAGAGAAGCAAAAACTTTTTACCCGCTCAGGTTCCCGGATTCCGCAAAGACTGTATCATCCCGGCCTCGCCACCGGGGGATTGACCATGACCGCTCGCCTCACTCGCCGTGCCGCCGTGCTCGGCACGCTCGCCGCACCCGCCATCCTGCGCACCGGGCTAGCCCAATCCGCACCCATCCGCTTCGGCGCCCTCACGCCGCAGACCGGCGCCGGTGGGCCGTACGGGCCGCTGATGGTCAAGGTGATCCGCGCCGTGGCCGACGAGATCAACGCCGCCGGCGGCGTGCTCGGCCGCAAGATCGAGATCACCAGCGAGGACGACCAGACCAATCCCGACTCCGGCGTGCGCGCGGCGCGCAAGCTGATCGATGTGGACAAGGTATCGGCCGTCATCGGCACCTGGGCCAGCGCCGTCACCACCGCGGTGGCGCCGTTGTGCTGGGAAAACAAGGTGATGCTGTTCACCGTCTCGGGTGCGGACTCCATCACCAAACTGCCGCACCAGGGCTACATCATCCGCACCCAGCCCAACTCCTTCCTGCAAACCACCCGCTTCGGCCAGCACATCGCCGAGAGCGGTGCCAAGCGCGCCTACTCCATCGCGGCACAAACCCCCTTCGCGGTGGACGTCTATACCCGCCTCGGCGAGGTGATGAAGGAGCGCGGCGGCGAGACGGTGGGGCAGGTGATCTACGATGCCTCCAAGTCGAGCTTCCGCAGCGAAATCGATACCGCACTGAAGGCCAAGCCCGATGCGCTGTTCCTCAATTCCTACACGCCCGATCTCACCATCCTGCTGCGCGAGCTGTTCCGCGCCGGCTACGAGGGCAAGAAGTTTACCCTCGCCTACGCCGCCAACACCAAGCTGCTCGAAAGCCTGCCGGCCGAGGTGGTCGAGGGTCTGGTCAGCATGGCACCGAGCCCGGATATCAACAGCCCGGCCTATGCCCATGTGAAGGCGATCCTGGGCGCCGAGCCCGATCCCTACGCCAGCCAGGTGCATGACCATGTCAGCCTCGCCGCCCTCGCGGTGGCCAAGGCCGGCACCGACAGCGGGGCGGCCATCCATGACGCGGTGCGCGCGGTGGGCAACCCGGCCGGCGTGAAGGTGACCAGCGCGGTGGAAGGGCTGAAGCTGCTGGCGGCGGGCAAGGAGGTCAATTTCGAAGGCGCCTCCGGGCCCTGCAAGTTCACCCCCACCGGCGATATCGAGAACTGCAAGTTCCGCTTCGAAATCGCCGAGAAGGGCAAGTATCGCCTGTTGTCGGTCTCTTGATCGCGGAACTGACGCAGCTTCTGATCAACGGCCTGTTGTCCGGCACCCTGCTTGCGGTGCCGGCGATCGGGTTCACCGCGATCTATGCCGTGCTGCGGTTTCCCAACTTCGCGGTGGCGAGCCATGCCACCATCGGCGCCTATGCCGGGTTCATCGCCAATGTGTGGTTCGGACTGCCGGCCTGGGTGGCACTGCTCGCCGCGTTTATCGCCGCCGGTATCGTCGGTGTGGTGAGCGACGAGTTGGTGCTGCGGCGCCTGCGCAGTTCGGGTCCGATGACGGTGGCGATCGCATCGGTGGCGCTCACCATCGTGCTGGAAAACTTGGTGCGCTTCTCCTTCGGCAATGACCTGCTGGGCTACGACCTGCCGGTACTGCGGGACTGGCGCTTCAGTGGCCTGCGGGTGGGTCCGCAGCAGTTGCAGAACGCGGCGGCGGCGGCGGCGGCGATGGCGGCGCTGTTCCTGTTCCTCGCCTTCACCCGCACCGGCAAGATGATGCGCGCCGTGGCGGACAACCCGATGCTGGCGGCACTCAAGGGCATCGACGCGCTGACGGTGGCGCGGCTGGCGAATTTCGCCGGCATGGGGCTGGCCGGCTTCGGCGGCATGCTGATCGGGCTCGATACCTCGATCGATCCGCTGACCGGATTTCGCGTCATGTTGAGCGTGTTCGCCGCCGCCGTGGTGGGGGGACTCGGCAGTATTCCGGGCGCGGTGCTCGGCGCCTTCGTGGTTGGCGTGGGCGAGGAACTCTCCCTGGTGGTGCTCGACCCGTCCTACCGCACCGCGGTGGGGTTCGTGGCGATCCTGGTGGTGCTGTCGTTCCGGCCGCGCGGGCTGCTCGGCGAGCGGGCCTACTAGGATGGAGATCGAGTTCACCACCGTGCTGGACGAGGGCGCCCGGCAGTTCATCATCAACAGCGTGGACAACCACAACATCGCCGCCACCGGGCAGGCGGCGTTCCATCCGGTGAACCTGCTGTTACGCGCCGAGACCAGCGAAATCCTCGGCGGGCTGATCGGCTACGTCTGGGGCAAGTGGCTCCAGGTGCAGTATCTCTGGGTAGCCGAGGCGATCCGCGGCCACGGCCACGCGACGGCGCTGATGGACCGTGCGGAGGCCTATGCCGCCGAACGCGGCTGCATCGCCGCCACGCTGGACACCCACAGCTTCCAGGCCCTGCCGTTCTACCAGAAGCGCGGCTATGCCGTGGTAGGCACGCTGGAGGATTATCCGCCGGGCCACGCCAAGTATTTCCTGCGCAAAAGCCTCGGGGCCGCCTGATGGAAAATTACCTGCTCGCCATGGCGGTGTTCGCCGGGTTCTACGCACTGATGGCGCTCGGCCTGAATGTGATCTTCGGCCTCGCCGGCATGATCAACCTCGGGCTGGTCGGCTTCTTCGCCATCGGCGCCTATGCCTCGGCGCTGCTGACGGTGAAGCTGCACTGGCCGCTGCTGGCGGGCTGGGGCGCGGCGCTGCTGCTCTCGGCGCTGGCCGGCGCCATCGTCGCCCTTATCACCGCGCGGCTGAAGGGGGACTATCTCGCCATCGTCACCCTGGGGTTCGCCGAGGTGATCCGCCTGGCCGCCTCCAACGAGATCTGGCTCACCGGCGGGACTGACGGGATTTCCGCCATTCCCGGGCCATGGCGCGGCATGGCCACGCCGTTCCAGTTCAACCTGATCTTCGCCGTCATCGTCTGGCTGGTGGTGTGCGCCACCGGGTTGCTGCTCGGCCGGCTGTCCACCTCGCCGTTCGGCCGCGTGCTGCGGGCGATCCGCGAGGATGAGATGGTGGCCTCGGTGGCGGGCAAACCGGTGCTGCGCTTCAAGGTGCAGGCGTTCACCGTGGGTGCGGGCGTGCTCGGCCTCGCCGGCGCCCTCTACGGCCACTACAACGCCTATATCGCGCCCGACGGTTTCCAACCGTTGATCACCATCTACGTCGTGCTGGCGCTCACCGCGGGCGGCACCGGCACCATGCGCGGTGCCATCCTCGGCGCCATCCTGGTGGTGTTTCTCACCGAAGGGACCCGCTTCCTCGGCGGCGCGATGTCCGGCCTCAAGCCGGTGCAGATCGCCGCCGTGCGCGAGGGACTGATCGGCGCTGCCCTCATCCTGGTGCTGTATGTCCGCCCGCAGGGCCTGCTGCCCGAAAAGACCCGCATCCTCAGCCTGGAGACACCATGACCCGCCCCGACCCCGCTGCCCATCTCGCCGCCGTCATCGCGGCGCACCGCGATGCCAACCAGCCCGACGCCACCTTCCGCGCCATCGATGCTGCGCTGGCCGCCACCACCGGGCACATGCTGTTCACCATCCTGATCCACCATCCCGGCCTCAAGCAGTCCGAGCGGTTCTACTCCAACATGCCCGAGGCCTACCCGGTGGGCGGCCGCAAGCCGGTGACCGGCAGCCCGTGGATGCAGCGCGTGATCGATGCCGGGGAGCCCTACATCGGCCGCACCCGCGAGGACATCAAGGACGTGTTCTATGACTACGAACTGATCTGGTCGCTGGGCTGCGAGAGCGTGCTGAACATGCCGGTGCGCTGGCAGGGCGCCACCATCGGCACGCTGAACCTGCTGCATCGTGCCGGCTGGTATGACGAGTCGGACATCGCGGTCACCCGCCTGTTCGCGCATCTGGCGCTTCCCGCCATGGCGCTGATCAGCCGGCGCTGAACGAAAAACGCCTGATCGCGGGTGCGATCAGGCGTTGTCGCCTTTGGGCGGTGGGCTCGTCAGGCGCGGCGGCGACGCACAAGCCCGATGCCGAACAGCGCGGTGGCGAACAACGACATTGTCGCCGGCTCTGGCGCGCCGAACACCAGCGCCCCGCCGCTCACGATGATCCGCTGCTGCGATGACGTGGCCTGGATGGTGTCGTCGATCTGGTAGTTGATGCCGCTCAGTTCGAGCGGGTCATACCCGTCGGCCGGCGGCGAGGACATCGGCAGCACGAACTGGAACCTGATCATGTCCACTTCGGCGTATGTATTGTCGACGCTGTTCTGCAGCCCCCAGCTATCGGCGCCGGCACCGTTGCCGGACAGGTTGCCGTAGGTGGTGCGGCTGCCGAAGTCGGAATTCATGTCATAGACTTTGGCCGAGATCGGCGCGCTCGGGAGCGAGTTGGTTGCCACCGTGAAGCCGGCGACCGTCTCGATGTGATACTGCTGGATGTTGCCCGCGATATCGGTGCTGAACCAGCCGGTGACCACGGTGTCGTCATCGAAGGTGACGTCCACCAGGTTCCAGAACGTGTCGGCGGCCGCAGGGGTGGAAATGCCAACCAGGGTGGCAACGGCGGCGGCGGAAATCAGCCGGGTCATCACGCGCATCGTATCGTCCGTTCCGGGCCAGGGTTAAGTTGGCACAAGCCAACGTCTCGCAAGACGGAACTTGTCTTAACGAAGCCGATCGGTAACGTCAAATTGTATATAAATTTGTTCACCCCGCCTCTTGCGACGAGGCGGGGCGTCACGGATACGATGCGTATGTGGTGGACGTTCCGGCGAATTCCTCCCTGGATGGCGCTGGTGGCGGAACCGCTCCGCTCAGGCCCGGCGGCGGCGGGCCGCGGCGAACCCGAACAGCGCGGTGCCGAGCAGCGCGAGCGCAGTCGGCTCCGGGACGGCGGCAATCACCGCCGCGCCGCCAACCATCAGCCGCGTCTGCGAACTGAGCATCGGCAGGGTGAAGTCGTTCTGCGAGGCAATGGAGGTCGCAGAGGTATCGATCGGGTCAATCCCGTCCGCCGGCGGCGAGGACAGCGGCAGCGCGAACTGGAAGGTGATCAGGTCGGTCTGCACCGCGCTGCTGTCGAGGTTGGCGAGGCCAAACGTGTAGTCGTCCGTCAGAACGCGGGCGCCGTCCACTGAGGTCCAGTCATAGGTCTTGGCGGCAAACGCCATGGGGGGCGCATCGACGGTGAACCCCGCGACGGTCTCGACGTGATACTGCACCACATTGCCGACGGGATCGGTGGTGAACCACCCCGTCACCGCCGTGCCGTCGCTGAAGGTCACGTCAGTGAGATTCCAGGTGGTATCCGCGCGCGCCGGGGCCGCGACGACAACGGAGGCAAGCAGCGCGGCGGCGCAGGTCAGTCGGGAGAGATAACGCATGAACTTGCCCGTTCTTGATCGAGGGATAACGCAGCCGTGCCGAACTCCTGGCGTATTGCGTCGATACCACGGTGCCCTCGATCAAACCGGTCAAGATTTGGATTGAATTGTCTGAACCGCCTTTACATTTCTTTCCAATTCACGCGCAAATCACACAAGACGTCACCCACGCTGCGCCATCGCCTGCGGAACAACAGTCGTTACGATCGAAGCGTCGAGCGCCTCGTAGTTATGGTAGCCAATTGTTGCGTAAAGTTCGGCGCGGGTCTGCATGCGGTCCACCATGTTGTGGGTGCCGCCGTCCCGCTTGATGGCGGCGTAGAGTTCCTCCTGCGCCTTGTTGGCGATCCGCAGGGAACTCACCGGCCAGATCACCATCTTGTAGCCCATGTCCTGGAACTCGGCGGCGGTGAAGAACGGCGTGCGGCCGAACTCGGTCATGTTGGCGAGCAACGGCGCATTCACCTTGGAGGCGAATTCGCGGAACATCTCGGCGGTGTTGAGCGCCTCGGGGAAAATCGCGTCGGCTCCGGCTTCGAGATAGAGCTTGGCGCGGGCCACGGCGCCATCCATGCCCTCGGACGCGGCGGCATCGGTGCGGGCGATGATGTAGAGGTGGCGGCGCGCCTTGCGGGCGGCGGCAACCTTGGCGGCCATG
>CAIMWH010000281.1 GCA_903845065.1 uncultured Rhodospirillales bacterium
CAAGATCGAGCGCCCCAGTGTGGTTGCGCTCTCCGGCGCCGTTCACGCCGAATGGGATTTCTCCCTCGGCATGGGCAGCCAGACCGCCACCGACATCGGGCCGCATGCGGCGCATGCGCGTCTCGTGAACCTGCCGACCCGGGCGATGACCGGCTCCAACTGGACCGGGGCGGTGCATGACTGGAAATCCGATCCGGCGCACTACGGCGCGATCCATTTCCATGACGACGACCAGGGCCCGCTGGGGTGGCGGGAGGCTTTTGCGCTGACGGTTCCCGCGGATTGGCCGAGCGGGCTTTATGCGGCGCATATCAAGAATGCGGCAGGGGAGGACTACATCCCCTTCGTGGTTCGTCCCGCGCAACCGCGCAGCGACGTGGTGCTGTTGATCCCGACCTTCTCCTACCAGGTCTATGGCTGTTACGTGCGGCCCGGCCGAGGGGCCGAGATCGCCGCCCGGGCGGCGGCCTGGGGGGCGTTGGCGGAGACGCCGGATCTGAACCCGCAATTCGGCCTCTCCTGCTACAACCACCACGCTGACGGCTCGGGCGTGGCGTTGATGACGCAGGCGCGGCCGATGCTGGACACCAGGCCGCGGCAGTTCGCGTTGATGGACCCCGTCGAGGGTGGCTCGGGCACGGCGCGCTGGGTCTCCGAGAGCTATATCGACCAATGGCTGCACACGATCGGCATGGACCATGACGTGATCACCGATCATGACCTGCACGATGAGGGCGTGGCGGCGCTGGCGCACTATCGCGTGGTGATCGCGGGTCAGCATCCGGAATATCATTCCGAGCGGATGATGCAGGCGTTCGAGGACCATCTCGGGATGGGTGGGCGGCTGATGTATCTTGGCGGCAACGGGTTCTACTGGCGGGCGGAACCCTCGGCCGAGCAGCCGGAGACGCTGGAGGTTCGGCGGGCGGAGGGTGGTATCCGTGTCTGGGAGAGTATGCCAGGCGAGAGCTACCACCAGTTCGGCGGTGGGTATGGCGGGTTGTGGCGGCGGATCGGGCGGTCCAGCCATAAATTGGTCGGCATCAGCTTCTCCACCCAGGGGCGGCATCTTGGGTTCCCCTATCATTTCATCGAGGGCATGCAGGACCCCCGCGTGGCATTCATGCGCGTCGGGCTCGATGTCACCCCCGGGGTGACGTTCGGTACCGCCGGTTACATGGGCGGCGGGGCGGCGGGGTTCGAGCTTGACAGCGTGAACCCGAAATACGGCACCCCACCCCATGCGCTGGTGGTGGCCAAAGGCATTGTCATCCATCCCGATTACGCCTGGGTGAACGAAGACATGCTGGTGCATCGGCATCCCCTGCCGCAGGAGGACTGGTCCTGCGCGGATATGACGTTCTTCGAAACCCATGCGGGGGGCGCGGTGTTCTCGGTCGGGTCGATGACCTATGCGGGGAGCCTGATGGTCAATGGCGGGGATACCCCGTTGAGCCGGCTGACGGCGAATGTGGTGCGGCGGTTTGCGGATCCGGCCAGGTTTGATGTGCCGGAGTAAGGAAGGGGTTCTTTTTTGAAAAAAAGAACCAAAAAA
>CAIMWH010000282.1 GCA_903845065.1 uncultured Rhodospirillales bacterium
CTGCTCATCGCTGTGGGTGCGGGCGTTCCGGACGTAGGGCGTCAGGCGCGCAATATCCCACCGCTCGACACGGTCGGCGGGCCAGGCCGTGGCGGTGGCCTGAACGCGGTCGGGAGCGGGAATTGTCATGGCGCCTCGATTGCGGATTGGCAGAAATCTGCCGATGGGGGCGTTTGACCCCCTATGCGACTTTCGCGACTATGCGCGCCTTGGCCCAACACGGTTGTTGGCACGATTTTTGCATTACCAAGAAACCCCCATCCCCCAGGCCGGTGCCCCCCGGCCCCTCGCCGGAACGCCGCGGCTACTGCCGCCGCGGGTCCAGTGGCCACCCGTTGGTGTCGGCACCACGGATGTGGCCGGCCCCACCTGACCGGCTGCCGTTGGGCCGTTCCTTCAGCTGGGCGTCGTGATGGGCACAGAGGGATCGCAGGTTGCCGAGACGATCGGCAGGCGTGGGCGTGGGCGAACGAGGGCGGCGTTCGATGTGGTCGGCGTGGGTGGCACGGCGGGTGCAACCGGCAACGGCGCAGCGGTGATCGTCACGGGTGAGGCATTGACGGCGAAGGTCTCGCCAGAAGGACGACGCATAGAACGCGGCGCTGTCGGGGTGGGGCATGGCGTTCGCGCCGACGGCGGGAGGGTGCGGCTCTCGCGGGGCCTGGGCGACGCCGGTGCGGTGCGTCGACCCATTGGTGATCAGTGTCAGGATGGTAGTCCATCCGAGATTTACCGGGGAGCGCAGAGACGTAGCGTTGATCAACTATTTTTCGAACGCGCTGGCGCCGCGATGGTCCTGGGGTTTGGCGCGCCGGAACACGGAATGACCCTGCTCAAACGCTACACTCCCGCGCATTTGACCATCGCGACGTGTTTGCTGGGTTCGAAAAGTCATGCCGCAAGTCCAGTCCGGCCGAGCCCATAATGTCCAGCGAGCACGCCGAGGGAGGCCAGCAGCACCCCCTGGCTCTGGTTCGGAGCCAACGGGCGGCCACCCCAGCCTTGGCGCAGGGCCCACTCCCGGACGGAGCACTCGCAGCCCACGACATGCCAGACGCAGCTGCCGGCGATGCTGTCGCTGCCACCCAACGCCGCCATGGCGGCGGCCACCTTGCGGCGGGAGGCATGGTTCTGCTCGGTGATGGTATCGCCGTTGCCACCGGGAATGCGGATCAGCGGCATCGACCGCAGCGTGTCGAGCGCGGCGGCCCGGAACTGCCGACGGAACAGCACGCCGGCGTCATGCATCTCGGGCGTGATGGTGCCGTTGGTCAGCATCACACCCAGCGTGTCGAAGGCACGATGGTGGCTGACCGTCGTGCCGCTGTCCGGATCGACGTCGAGCCTGGCGGCCTCGAAGCCGCCGTGCTGCTTGCGCCATGCGGTGGGCTTCGAGAGATCGTCGGCGGGCTGCGCGGTGGTCTTGCGCCTGCGCTTAACGGCCATGGTTCGATCCTCCATTGCGTGGGCCCCAGCGGCGCACGGCTTCGTTGGTGACGGCCTGACGGAGCCAGGGGTCGGCGATGTCATCGAGGGCGAGAGAGACCACGCCCTGGTCGCGCCAGACGCGCCGGCGCAGGGCCTCCATCTCGGGGCTGGTGGTGGGGCTGCGGGTGCCGCGGTCGAGGCTGCTGCGGGGTGGGCGGGGTGCACCGGGCAGCGTCATGGGGGGCGCCATCACACAATCCCCCCACGCGGCACGGAAGCACCCCCTAACCCCTTTATATATATAATATTAGTATTTTTGTTATTATGTATAGGAGTGTCTCCCCTCCAGGCTGTGCCCGTGTATGGAGGCGTCATACCTGTGCGCCCGCGCACGTAAATACAAAATCCACAAAAGCGATTTATCAATGGGTTATGGGTAGGGGCCGGGATTTCGTTAGACATCGTCAGCGTCCTCCTCGCCCTGGTCGTCGCCAGGGGGCTGAACCAGGACGTATCGGGGGCCTGGCGGTCGGCCAGCACCGCTGTGGGGAGGCGGTTGTGTCTCGATGACCACGCCGTGCACGACCAGGGCGTCGATCACCTCGCTGAATTCACGGGCGGCCAGTTTCAAGCCCTTGTGGAACATGTCGCGCCGGCTGCACGGGCCGTGCTTCCCGATGATGTCGATGGCCTTGTTCATGCGTACCTCGAACTCGCTGTCTGCCAAGAAGCGCTGGGCGTCGCGCAGCACGGTGCGTGTGCAGTGCTCGGCCAGTGACCAGCCCCAGGCCAGATCCCGCTCAGTGATCTCCGGGTGCGCCGGATTGCGGCTGATGGCGCAGATCA
>CAIMWH010000283.1 GCA_903845065.1 uncultured Rhodospirillales bacterium
CCAACCTTCAACGCAGCAGGAGGAGCAGCCCGAGACGCAGGAGAACCACCAGATATCGCGTTCCCAACCGCACGCAGCCCAGGATCCAAAGGCGCAGCGCTCTGGCCTTGCGCAAAACTCGGGAGGAAGAGGAAAAGGGCGCAGCATGCGATCCGGGCGAGGCCAACAACGCCCCGCTTCATGACGTCACGTGTCGATGAGTTTACCTGCACGCACAGATCCCCCGGCTTATTGCACCGCGTATAGCCCGTTATCCTATCGTCAACGGTCGTGTCAGAAATGCTCTACGACATTCTGACATCGTACGAGACAATCGGCAATCACGCGACAATCCAAAATCAATCCAGCTTGGAATCCTAATGCGCGACCGGACAGGACACTATCACAACACATGTGAATCGCGCCATAAAACAAATAGTTAGGCCGTCAACGCCGATACATTCAGCCACAAACCTGGCGGCGCGTGGCGCTCAGGCGGCAATCCCGTTGGCGTCGGCAAGGCGGGCGAGGCCATTCGCCAGGCTGACCGTGGCGGCACACCCCAGCAGCGCCGTCGCCCGGGCCGGATCGCCGACGGAGTGGCCGATATCGCCAGGACGGGCCGGCGTGAAGCCGAAGTCCGGCACGCGGTGATATTGCGCGCACAACAGGCGCGCGAGTTCCAGCACCGAGGTGCCGTGTCCGGTACAGACGTTGGCGACCGCCGCACCGCCGCTGGTGGCGGCCGTCGTCATCGCCGCCTGGAGATGACGCACAACGTCCGACACATGGATGAAGTCCCGCACCTGCCGGCCGTCGCCATGAATTTCAATGGGTTGGCCCAAGGCGGCGCGGCGGGCGAAAATGGAGATCACCCCGCTGTAGGGTGAGCGCGGGTCCTGCCGCGGGCCATAGACGTTAAAGAACCGCAGCCCGAAACTCGGCACGCCATGCACATGCCAGCCGGCCGCAGCGTGCGATTCGGAGCCCAGCTTGTCCGCGCCGTAAGCCGAGCGCGGCATCGGCACCGCGTCCTCGTCGGCGATCGTGGTGCCCAGATCGCCGTAGACTGCGGCCGAGGAGGCAAACACCACCGGCACACGGCCGGCATCACGGGCAGCCTCAAGCACCCGGATGGTGCCGCCGAGGTTGGTGCGATGCCCCCCCATCCAGTCCAGATTGGTACGGGCGACAGAGGCGATGGCCGCGAGGTGGAAACAGCCGGCCGCGCCATGCATCAGCGCCCGCACCGCCACATCGTCCGCCACATCGCCGACCATCAGGTCACACCGCGGGTCCAGGTTGTCACGGCTGCCCGTCGACAGGTCATCAAGCCCGCGCACCTGGTGGCCGAGGGCCAGCAGGGCATCGACGAGGTGCGATCCGATGAAGCCAGCGGCACCGGTGACGGCGAAAAGTGCCAAGAAAAACTCCAACCTGATGGCCACCGAGCGGGCGGCGATGACGATCGCTTCTACCTACCCTCACGTCAAGAAAGCGCAAGGATCACAGAAAAAGACCCATATCACTAAAAGGTTATCGGCATCGTTCCAGCCACACGATCACCGCCGGCCACTTCATCCGCCGGTGATGATCGTTTGGAAAAACAGAGTGTTAGCCGCCCTTCACCCCGCCCGCGGTAAGCCCGGCGACAATCTCCTTCTGCATCAGCAAGGTCAGCACCAGCACCGGCAGCGTGACCAGCAAGGCCGCGGCGGCCAACGGCCCCCAGCTGACTTCCTCGAAGGTGAGCACGTTATAGACCGCCACCGGCAGGGTGCGGGTTTCGCGCCCGGCGAGCACCACGCCGAAGATGAAGTTGTTCCAACTGAAGATGAACGCCAGGATCGTCGCCACCACGATGCCCGGCCGGGCCAGCGGCAGCGCGATATAGCGGAATGCCTGCCAGATGGTGGCGCCATCCACCAGGGCCGCCTCCTCCAGCTCGTTCGGCAAGCCCTCGAAGAAGCCGATCATCACCCAAACAACGATCGGCACCGTGATCACCAGATGGGTGATCAGCAGCGGCGTGAGCGTACCCACCATGCCAAGCCACTGGAACATCAGGAACAATGGCACCAGGTATGACAGCCCCGGCGTCACGCGGGCGATCATGATGAGCGCCGCGGCCTTCTGCGCCTTGGACTTGGCGATGCCGAACCCGGCCGGCACGCCGAACAGCAACGCCAACCCGGTCGCGCCGAAGGACACCACCACCGAGTTGTAGAGATACCCGCCAAGCGACGGCATCTGGAACCAGGTGCGCCCGAACAGGTCGAAATCCGACCACTCGAAGGTCACGAAGTCATTCTTCTCGAACACGTCGATGAAGTTCTGGAAGGTGAAGTGAGTCGGGATGAACACCGGCGGGAACGAGGTGTTGTCGAGTTCGTTCTTCAGTGACAGGCTGAGCATCCACAGGAACACCAGCAGCGCCGGGGAAACCAGGGCGAACACCGAAAGCCCAAAGCCGATACGGCCGAACAGGCGGCGGATCTGATGGGGTTTCATGCTCAGTAAGCCTGCCGGCGCGAGGTGAACAACAACATGCTGATCAACAAAATGATGACAAAGAACACCACCACAATCGCCGAGGCATACCCGATATCATAGAAACTGAATGCTTCCAGATACAGCAGGTAGTTCATCGTCTCGCTCGATGTCCCTGGTCCGCCATTGGAAATCACGAAAATAATATCGAGCGATTTCAACGCATCAATGGTGCGGATCACCAGCGCCACCATGATATGCGGCCACACTAGCGGCAATGTGATGTGCCGGAAAGACTCCCACGGGCTCGCGCCATCGATGCGGGCGGCCTCGTAGGGATCGATCGGCAGGCTGGCGAGCCCGCCCAGCACGATCAGCATCACCAGCGGAGTCCACTGCCAGGTTTCCACCATCACCAGGGTGGGGATCACGGTGCCGGGCGAATACTGCCACTGCGAGGCGGGCAGGCCCACCGAGGTCAACAGGTAGTTCAGCACGCCAAGCTGCGGATGGAACATCATCGTCCATACCAGGGCGATCGCCACCGGCGTCGCCATCATCGGCAGGATGAAGATGGTGCGCGCCAGGCCGCGGAAAGGGAATTCCTTGTGGAAGCACACCGCGGCGGCAATGCCAAGCACCACCGGGAAAAACACCGCCATCGCGGTGAAATACAGGGTGCGCACCACCGACCACAGGAAGCGATCATCGGTCAGCAGGCGCTTGTAGTTAGCCAGCCCGTTGAACGTGATGTTGCCGCCGACATGCCACTCCATGGTGGACATGTAGAGGGTGAAGATCCACGGAAACACGATGACGGCGAACACCACCACACCGGCCGGAACCAGGAAGGGCCAGTATTGGCGTGCATAGTTGCGGCCACGCAGTCCCATTCCGGACGCCGTTGCAGCAGTCATGCCAGCCCGCGCGGCGGCAGATCGTTGTCAGGCACGGTTGGTATCCTCCCTCGGATCCGGTTGTGGCGGATCATAGAGGGATCGGGCGGGCGGGGAAGTCCTGATCCGCTACCGGAAAGTCCCCGGCCGGATCACGGCACCGGGAGTTCCGCGATCTTGCAGAGGTTGAACTTGTGGCGCTCCTTCGCGGTGCCGTCGGAAAACACCACCCGTAGGTCAAAAATGCAGTTTCCGTCGCGCGGGATGGTAATGCGCCGCGAGTTGTCGGGCGGCAGCGGGGAGGAACCGAGGCGGTTTTCTCCCGCCGTCACCGCGCCGCCACCGGCCGGCACCGCGCGAACCTCGGTGATGGGGCGGGCGGCGCGGTTGAACAGCTTGAAGGAGGGATCGTCCGCCGGCTTGCCCGTGGCAGCCACCGGCACATTGCTCACCGCCGCCGCACCCACCGCGACATCCTCCACCGCGCAGGTGTTCACCCCCTTGCGCTCCTCGGCCTTGCCGTCGGCGAACACGGCACGAATGTCGAAGATGCAATTGGTATCCAGCCGCCGCCGCACCGCGTAGCTCGCCCCGGGCGCAATCGCGGTCGGCGCCCCTGCCCGCCCATCCAGGCGGTTCTGCCGCCAGTTCGCGTTGCCCGCCGAGGTGACGAACAATTCGCGCACCGCCAGTGTGCTACGGTTCACCAGGTTGAAGGACGAATTCTGCGCACCCGCGGGCGGTGCCGCGGGCTTCGGCTGGGCGGCAGCCAGGCCCACCACGGCAAACGAGAACGCACAGGCCAGGACGAGACGACGCATCGACGACACTCCTCTACTCACCAGCGCCCGATCTGGGCATGCCGGGCACGGCGAACAACCAGCACCGTCCATCCCAATTGCGGCAGCACGACGGATAGCACCAGCAGCGGCTTCATCCCCGGCCCGGCATGGATGAACGCAATCGCCGCCATCCCGCCCACTGCGGCGAACCCCCAATGCACCAGCGCCACCCATTTCGCGTCCACCCCGCTGCGATGGGCGATCTGGTATAAATGGCCACGATGAGCCTCGGTCAGCCGATCCCCGGCAAAAGCGCGACGTACCAGAGTGAACCCGACATCGTACAGCACCCCCGACAGCAACATCGGCACCAGCACGAAACTCTGCTCCACCGCGCTGAACCGCGCCGCCGCCACGCCCAGCACCGCGAGGACAAAGCCGCAGAACTGGCTCCCCACGTCCCCCATGAAAATCCGCGCGCGCGGAAAATTGAACGGCAGGAACCCCGCCAGCCCCGCCGCCAGCAGCAGCGCCGCGAAATAGACGAACCAGGCCTCCTGCTGCGCCGCGATGAACGCCAGAAACAGGCACGCCACCAGCGAGGTTCCGGCCGCCAACCCGTTCAGCCCGTCCATGAAGTTCATCGCGTTGGTGGCGAACAGGATCCAGAACAGCGTCAGCGGCACCCCGAACCAGCCGAAATCCACCGGCCCGATGAACGGCAGCCGAAACACGCTGATCCACAGCCCGCTGCCGATCGCGGCACACGCCGCCAGCACCTGCGCCGCCAGCTTCACCGCGAACGGCCAGTCCCGGATGTCATCGATGAAGCTCACCAGCGCGATCGCCCCGGCGGCCAGGATCACCCCACGAAAATACGGATCGGCCAGCCGCGAGAACGTCGCCGTGCCATACAGCACCGCGATCCCCAGCATGAACGCCACCACGATGCCCACGCCGCCACCCTTGGGCGTCGGGTTGGCGTGCGCCTTGCGGGCGTTGGGCGTGTCCATCACACGGGCCGAGATCATCGCGCGCACCATCACGGCGGAAACCATCGCGAGGCCGGCGCAGAACAGCAAATGGCGGAGAAAACCAAGGAGGGTCATGGCGCCTGCTTACCCCGGCGGCCCGAGGGGAGTATAGCGGGGCCGATGGGTATCCCGCGCGCCTTGCGACGAATCCTCCAGAACGCCGGCCTCGATGGGCTATTGGCGGCCATTGCCGTGCCCTTGGCGCAGTTCCTCGCCAACCCGGAAGCGGACCCGTTTGCCCCGCTATGGGCGATCCCTTGGGGGGCGGCGGCACTTCTCCTGGCCGGAATTCCATTCCGCCTCTCCGTGCAGTACTGGCGTTTCGCCGCCGTGGGAGACCTGCTCGGCGTCGCCGCCGCCAGCATCGCGGCAGCCGCCTTGTTCCCCGTGGTGCTGCACGAAGCTGGCATCCTGCCCGTCACCCTGGCCTTCCCCGCCATCCACGCTTTGGTGCTGATGGTGCTGCTCAGCCTGCCCCGCATCGCCTACCGCCTGATGCAGGAGAACCCCCTGCGTGACACCCCGCCGGCGCAATCCGTCCTGCTGATCGGCGCCGGCGAAGGGGCGGACCTGTTCCTGCGCGCCCTCGCCGCCGACCGCGCCGCCCCCTGGCAGGTCGCCGGCCTGCTCTCCCTCGGCCGCGCCCAGACCGGCCGCCGCATCCACGGCCACCCCATCCTCGGCGGCATCGATGACGCCGAGGCCGTGCTGGCCCGCATGCGCGCCGAAGATCGCCTCCCCGGCTCCCTCGTCGTCACCGACAGTGACCTCACCGGCCCCGCCCTCGCCGGCCTGATGGAAGTGGCGGACCGCGAGGGCCTGCGCGTTTTCCGCGCCCCCCGCCCCACCGCGCTCGATCCGGCCGCCGGCCACGCCGCCGTCGAACTCAAGCCGGTCGCCATCGAAGACCTGCTGAACCGCCCGCAAGTCCCGCTTGACCGCGCCGGCATGGCCCGCCTCATCCAGGGCCGCCGCGTCCTGGTCACCGGCGCCGGCGGCTCCATCGGCTCCGAACTCGCCCGCCAGGTTGCCGCCCTCGGCCCCGACCTGCTGCTCCTGCTCGACAACGGCGAGTTCGCGCTCTGGCAGATCGACCTCGAACTGGCCGAACTCTTCCCCGCCGTGCAGCGCCGCGCCCTGATCGCCGATGTGCGGGACGAACCGCGCCTGCGCACCCTGCTGGCCGAATACCAGCCCGACCTCGTCTTCCACGCCGCCGCCCTCAAACATGTGCCCATCGTCGAAGCCAATCCGCTCGAAGGCATCATGACCAACGCCATCGGCACCCGCACCGTGGCCGACGCCGCGCGCGCCGCCGGGGCCAAGGCGATGGTGGTGATTTCGACGGACAAGGCGGTCAACCCGTCCTCGGTGATGGGCGCCTCCAAACGCCTTGCCGAGATGTACTGCCAGGCGCTCGACATCGCCGGCAGGGAAGGCGGCGGCATGCGCCTGGTCACCGTCCGCTTCGGCAATGTGCTCGGCAGCACCGGCTCCGTCGTCCCCCTCTTCCAGCGCCAACTCGCCCGCGGCGGCCCCCTCACCGTCACCCACCCGGACATGCGGCGCTACTTCATGACCGTGCGCGAGGCCGTGGGTCTCGTCTTGCAGGCCAGCGTGGTCGGCACCGCCGATGCCGGCGCCATCGCCCAGGGCGGTATTTTCGTGCTCGACATGGGCGAGCCGGTAAAAATCGTCGACCTCGCCCGCCAGATGATCCGCCTCGCCGGGCTGCGGCCCGAAATCGACGTCGATATCCGCTTTACCGGCCTCAGACCGGGTGAAAAACTCTACGAGGAAATCTTCCACGGCCAGGAACCCCCGCTCCCCACCGCCTATCCCGGCCTGCTGATGGCCACCCCCCGCACGTCAGACCCCGCGATTGTCGGGCGCGCCCTCGAGGAGATCGCCGCCGCTTGCCGTGCCGGTCAGACCCGCCTCGCGCTGGCGCAGCTTGCCCGAATGGTGCCTGAATTCGCGCATAACGCGGATGGCAGCGCCACATCCATCCGCGCCTGAAGGATGCCTCACCATGAATGACGCCCCCGCCCCCCGCCCCATCCCCTTCCTCGATCTCAAGGCCCAGCAGGCCCGCATCGCGGATGACCTGCGCGCCCGCATCGATCGCGTGCTGGCCCACTGCCAGTTCATCCTCGGCCCGGAAGTGGCCGAGCTCGAACAAAAACTGGCCGAATTCTGCGGCGCCGCCCACTGCGTCACCATTTCCTCCGGCACCGACGCCCTGCAGATTGCCATGATGGCCGAGGGCATCGGCCGCGGGGACGCGGTGTTCCTCCCCGCCTTCACCTACACCGCCACCGCCGAAGTCCCCCTCGTGCTCGGCGCCACCCCGGTGTTCGTTGACGTCGATCCCCGCACCTACCAGATCGACCCCGCCCACCTCGAAGCCCGCATCGCCGACGTGCGCCGCGCCGGCAAGCTGCGCCCGCGCATGCTGATCGGCGTCGACCTGTTCGGCCAGCCCGCCGACTGGCCCGCTCTGGCCGCCATCGCCAAGCGCGAGGGGCTGATCACCCTGGATGACTGCGCCCAGAGCTTCGGCGCCAGCCACCACGGCGTGATGCTCGGCACCCAGGCCGACGCCACCGCCGTCAGCTTCTTCCCCTCCAAGTCCCTCGGCGCCTATGGCGACGGCGGCGCGCTGTTCACCCAGAGCGCCGAACGCGCGGCCCTCTACCGCTCGCTGCGCACCCACGGCGAAGGCACCACCCG
>CAIMWH010000284.1 GCA_903845065.1 uncultured Rhodospirillales bacterium
CCAAGCTGATACTGCATTGGAATCGCATCATTTGTGATGCGCGCTCGCGCGGCGGGCGGGCGCCGCCATGGCCGAGTTGACCCCTTCCACCCGTGAGGTCGCGCGCCGCATCGGCGTCACTGAGACCGCGCTGCGCAAGGCGGCGGCCAAGGGACGGATCGAGCGGGAAGCCGATGGACAATGGGATGTGGCGAAGAAGCGCCCAGCGCCGGATCACACTCAACAACACCACGGCGATCACTCCAAGTGCCTTCGCTGTTCGCAGCACGGGGAGGTTCAAAAATGGGTCAATACTCAGTGGAAAATTTCAGCCACCCCGGGGCAGATCTCAGTGGAAATCAACAGTCAGGGGGCAGGCGGACTTGTGGAGCGTAAATTCGCGCGCCAACAATGCGACATGGCAGCACACCCCACCCGCAGCATGCAGGTCAGCACCGGCGCCGTAACGCTGGCACCGAGCGCGCGCGGGAGGATCGCGGTGATTCAACCCGCGCCCGGGTTGATGCTGGAAGCCGAATGGATGACGGCGGTGCCGGTAGGGGGCACCTATCCGATGACGCGGCTGGCGCTCAAGGGCGCGACACAGGCGGATTATGCCGCCATGACCGTGCGCGTGCCGGAGGCTGCGGCCATCCTGGCCAACGCTGGTGCGGGGATCATCGGCTATGCCGGCGGCATCAAAAGTCTGGCGGAGGGACCCGAGGCCGAGCAGGCGCTGATGGATCAGGTCTTGATCGCTGCAGTCGGCATCCGCGCCGTTAGAATGGCAGAGGCGGCGGAGATACGGATGCGCGCGCGCAGGGTGAACCGGAGCACCCTGATCACGCCGTATGCGCATGATATCAATGCGTTGGTTCAGGCCTATTTAGTGAGTTCGGGTGTCAGTATGGCCGCGATTGCCGCCGCCGGATTTGGCGGCGCGGAGATCATCGCAGCGGCCAGAACCGCCGTGGCGATGGCGGCAATCGAAATGCTGTGGATCCCGTGCAGCAGCGTCAGCGCGATCGGATTGATCGGCGAGAATGTGAAAGCGAGGTCCAGCTCCCGAGTATCGAGCATCCAGGGCTTGCTGAAGGTCGCCTTGGCGCATCCCGGGATCGCCGGTTGATGGTAGATGGTGTGCAATCCGTGCACCGATCCGCTGCCCTGCTACGGGCGCTTGCGCGAACGCCCGCGACCGGCGCACGGCTGATCGACCTTGCCGAAGCCCTGTCACTTGACCGCACCACGGTGCACCGCCTGTTGCAGACATTGTCCGATGAGGGATTGGTGGAGCAGGACAAGAGCAGCAAACGCTACCATCTCGGGTTGGACTTCTTCACCCTCGCCGCCGCCGCCTCCAACCGCTACGACATCCAGGATGTCGCGGCGACGGCGGTCGCCAAGCTGGCCGAGGCCCTGGGCGATACGGTGTTCTTCTCGCTGCGCTCGCAATACGATTCGATCTGTGTGGATGCCAACAAGGGCAGCTTTCCGGTGCGCATCCTGGCGATGGATATCGGCGCCCGCACGCCGCTCGGCGCCGGTGCCACCGGGGTGGCCTTTCTCGCCCAGTTGCCCGACGACGAGATCCAGGAGGTACTGCAGCATAACGCAACGCGGCTGCTGAAATACCTTGGCCATTCTCCCGAGCGCGTCAGCGAGGCAATCCAGCGGTTTCGCGAGGTCGGTTTCGCCTTCGACGACGGGCGCGCGACGAATGGGGTGCACGCCATCGCCGTGCCGCTGCCGGACCGGCGCGGCCGGCCGTTGACCGTTCTCACCGTCGCCGCTTCTGCCGATCGGATGCCGCTGCACCGGCGCTCGACGATCGCAGCGGCGGTCCAGGCGGAGAGCGCGCGGATCGCGGAGGCGATGTGGCGCAAGCCGGATGCCTCACGCCATCGCTTCACCTGGCTCGCTGAAACAAGAACACGCTGATCCGGCATGAAAATTCCGCATCGTGAAATCGCCGTGTTTTTCGACGCGGATTCATGCGGGTTTTCTTTGCGCAGCCCGAGCCCGAACCGCCCAATAGGGGCATGACAACGCAAACCTTCCCCCTGATGGCGATCGACATCGTCGTCAATGTGCACACCCCGGACGAGGTCAATGGCGGGCTAACCGGCCTCGACGAACATTTCAACGCGCAGATCCGCATGGATGACGATGTGCGGCGCGGCGTCCCGATCGACGACTATCTGCGACGTATGGACCGGGCTGGCATCGAACGCTCGCTGTTGCTGGCGACCCGCGCCGGCGACCTGCGGATACGCGGGTCCTACGAAATTCCGTACCGCCGCGTGGCCGATATCTGTGCCGCGCATCCCGACCGCTTCTCCGGCCTTGCCGGGGCCGATCCGACGCGCGGCATGCAGCAATTGCGCGACCTCGAACATGCCGTCAACGAGTTGGGGTTCGTCGGCGCGCATCTCTATCCGCACTGGTTCTCTCTGCCGCCGGATGCCGCCCAGTACTATCCGATCTATGCCAAGTGCTGCGAACTCGACATCCCGATCATGATGCAGGTCGGGCAGAACCTGATCTATTCGCGTGACCGCAGATTGCCCAGCGTTGCGCGGCCGATCACGCTGGATCGGGTGGCGATCGATTTTCCGGAACTGCGCCTGCTCGGCATCCATATCGGCGTGCCCTGGGCGGCGGAGATGATCGCCATGGCCTGGAAGCACGAGAACGTCTTCATCGGTGTGGACGCCTACGCGCCGAAGCACTGGCCGCAGGAACTGGTGCAGTACCTGAACACATACGGCCGCGACAAGGTGCTGTTTGGCACCGACTGGCCGGTGATCGATCCGGAGCGGGCGATGCGCGAGATCGAGGCGCTGGACCTGCGTGCGGAAACCTTGCCGAAACTGCTGCGCGAAAATGCGCTGCGGGTGTTCACCCGGCTGCCGGCACCGAAATGCTGACAATCCAGCTCATCATCAATGCCCTGGCGGTCGGCAGCATCTATGCCGTGACCGCGCTGTCGTTTGAGATCGCGTATGAGTCGACAGGCGTGGTGAACTTCTCGACCGGGCAATTGGTGACGGCTGGCGCACTGGTAGGCGCGAGCGTGACGGCGATCGGGCCGCATCTGGCGCCGGTCGCCTATCTCGCGGTCATCGTCGCCATGGCGGCGCTAGGGTTGTTGTTCTTCGTTGGCGCCTATCTGCCCTTGCGCAACCGCCCTGTGCTGACGGTGATCATCGGCACGGTCGCGGTCGGGATCCTGGTGCAGAACGTCTCGCTGCTGATCTGGGGGCCGCTGCCAATCGCGGTCGCCTCGCCGGTGGGCAACGCAACGATCCGTCTCGCCGGGCTGGTGGTGCCGACGCATGCGCTGTTCGTGATTCTCGTCACGATGGTGTTGATCCTGGCGGTGTATTTCCTGCTCTACCGCTCGCCGCTTGGCACCCAGTTCCGCGCCCTGGCGCAGGACCCGGAGACCGCGCGGCTGATCGGCGTGCCGGTGATGCGGCTTTACGCGCTGACCTGGATGCTCGCCTGCGCGCTGGCCGGCATTGCCGGATTGCTGCTGGCGCCGATGTGGTTCGTCGATGTCGGTCTGGGCGACAGCCTGGCGCTGAAGGCCTTCGCGGCGGCCATCATCGGCGGCTTCGGCAGCATTCCCGGCGCGATCATCGGTGGCATAGCCGTGGGTCTCGCAGAGGTGCTCGGCGCCTCGTACATCTCATCCTCCTACAAGGACGCCATCGTTTTCGCGCTGATGATCCTTTTCCTGCTGTTCCGGCCACAGGGCCTGTTCGGCGAGCGCGTGGCGGACCGCGCATGAAACCCGCCACCGCCATTGCGGGCGCTGCCGCGCTTGCCAGCCTGGGGCTGCCGCTCGTGCTGCCGCAATATGAATTGCGGGTACTGATCCTGGCGCTGATCTCCGCCCTTGCGGTGATCGGGCTCTGCATTGCGTTCGGGTGGTGTGGGCTGATCCAGCTTGGTCAGGCGGCGTTTGTTGGTGTCGGCGCCTATAGTTCGGCCATCCTGTCGCGCGAATACGGGTTTGGTTTCGCCGCGTCGCTGCTGTCAGCGGGCGCGGTCACCGGGTTGCTTGCCGTACTGATCGGCGTGCCGTTGCTGCGGCTGCGCGGGCATTACCTGGCCTTGGCAACGGTCGGGTTCAACGCAACGGCGGTGATTGTCATCTCCAATGCCGGGGATCTGACTGGCGGCTATGACGGCTATAGCGGCATTCCGTTGGCCGCGCTGTTCGGCATCGTCTTCGAGTCAGACACACGATTCTTCTACCTGGCCTGGGTGATCCTGGCCATGGTGTCGCTCGGCGTGGTCAGCCTGCGGGCGTCGCGCTTCGGCCGGGCGCTGGTGGCGATCCGCGACGACGAATTGGCGGCGGGCACGTCGGGCGTCCCGGTGGTGCGCATGAAGGTGCTGGCATACGGATTGTGCGGCGTCTGTGGCGGGCTGAGCGGCGCGTTGTATGGGCATTACTCCCACTACATCTCGCCGGGCGATTTCGATCTGGTGCGCTCGATCACCTTGCTGGTGATGCTGATTGTCGGCGGCGAGACGTCGGTGCTGGGCGCGATCCTCGGGTCGATCCTACTGAGCTTTCTGCCGGAATGGCTGCGCTTCCTTGGCGGCGGCTATCTCGCGGTCTTCGGCATCGGCGTACTGCTGGTTCTCGTGCTGATGCCGACGGGCATCGTCGGTATCGTGCGGCGCGTGCTGCAGCGCAGGGGGGCAGCGCATGGTTGAGGCGCCGCTGCTTCAGGTCGATGCGTTGTCGCGCCGCTTTGGCGGACTGCAGGCCGTGGACAAGGTGAGCTTCGCCGTGCCGGCCGGGCGCATCGTCGCCCTGATCGGGCCGAACGGCGCCGGCAAGAGCACCATCGTTAACCTGCTGTCCGGCGTGCTGAAGCCGAGCGCGGGCCGCATCGTGCTGGCAGGCCGAGAGACCGGCGGGCTGCCGGCGCATGCGGTGGCGCGGCTGGGCATGGTCCGCACGTTTCAAAACGGCCGGCTGATGCCGCGGCTGAGCGTGTTGGAGAATGTCCTGCTCGGGGCGGATGGCGTGTGCGGCTACGGATTTGCCGACGCGTTGCTGCGAACGCCGCGTCTGCGCCGCCAGGAGACGCAGTTGCGGGGCCAGGCGATGGCGCTGCTCGATGAACTCGGCCTCGCCGGCGATGCGGCGCGCGAGGTGGGCGGCATGGCCTATGGCAAACAGCGCAAGCTGGAGATCGCCCGGGCGCTGATGCAGGCGCCGTCGCTACTGTTGCTCGACGAGCCGGCGGCGGGGCTGAACTCGGCGGAGGCCGACGAACTCGGCAGGTTCGTCATGGGATTGCGCACCCGTGGTCTCGGCATCCTGCTGATCGAGCACAACATGGGCGTGGTGATGCGGCTGGCGGATCGTATCGTTGTGGTCAATTTCGGCGTCAAGATCGCCGAAGGCACGCCCGACGAGGTGCGCGCCGATGATGCGGTGCTGGAGGCCTATCTGGGCCGAAAGGCGGCACATGCTGCGGTGTAGCAATCTCTGCGTGTCCTACGGCGCGGTGCAGGCGCTGAAGGGGGTCGATCTCACAGTCGCGGAAGGCGAGTGCGTGGCGTTGCTGGGCGCCAACGGCGCAGGCAAGACCACGCTGTTGCGCGCGATCTCCGGCCTTGTTCGGCCGCGTTCGGGGGAGATCCTGTTGCAGGGCCAGACGCTCGGCGGCATGGCGCCGGAACGCCGCGCGCGGGCGGGAATTGCTCATGCGCCGGAACGGCGGCGGATCTTCCCGGGCCTGACGGTGCTGGAAAACCTGCAGGTCGGCGCGACGGCGGTGCGCGGTCTGGGCGCGCGGATGCAAGAGGATCTCGATCGCGTCTACGCCATGTTTCCGCGGCTGGCGGAACGGCGGACGCAGCGCGGCTGGTCGCTCTCCGGTGGTGAGCAGCAGATGCTGGCGATCGGGCGGGCGCTGATGGCGCGGCCGCGCGTTCTGCTGCTCGATGAACCCTCGCTGGGGCTGGCGCCGTTGCTGGCCGAGGAGGTCTATGTCCGGCTGGCCGATCTGGCGCATACGCGGATCACGATCCTGCTGGTGGAGCAGAACACCGCGATGGCCCTCGCGGTTGCCTCGCGCGCCTATGTGCTGGAGCACGGCGAGATCGTGCTGCACGGCGCGTCGGCCGAACTGATGGATCATCCCCGGGTGAAGGAGGCGTATCTTGGCGCCTGACATCACGCCACACTACATCGGCGTGGACGGGCGGCTGGTGCATTTTGTGCGCGGCGGCACCGGGCCGGCGATCGCCATGCTGCACGGCTCGCCGCAATCGCATGTCGCCCTGTTGCCGCTGATGCGCCGGCTGATGCCGCGGTTCACCGTTTTTGCCTTCGACACGCCGGGCTATGGCGCCTCCGATCCGTTGCCGGACGGCGGGGCCGATATCGAAGCCTTCGGCGATGCCCTCGCCGCGACGCTGCGCGCGCTCGGACTGGGGCCGATCCCGGTCTATGGCACGCATACCGGCGCCAGTATCGCTCTGGCGGCGGCCAACCGGCATCCTGGTGTCGTCTCGCGGGCTGTGCTGGACGGCTTCGCCATGTTCACTGCCGCCGAGCGCGATGCGCTGCTTCGCGACCACATGCCGCTGGTGGCCCCGGCCTGGGATGGCGGCCATCTGGTGGCGTTGTGGTCACGCATCAGGGACCAGTCGATGTTCTTCCCCTGGTTCGACCGCCGCGACCAGACACGACGGGCCAGCCCGCCCCCGCCGGTTTCGGTACAGCATCAGGCATTGCTCGACCTGCTGCATGCCGGCGCGCATTACCGTGTCGCCTACGGGGCTTCGATTTCACAGGCCGCATCGGCGTTGACGCAGGCACCATCGCGGGTGCGGCTGTTCTGCCGGGCCGATGATGTGCTGGTTTCACATCTTGCCCGCCTGCCGGACGGGTTTCCGGCGGCACAGGCGCAGGTGCTCGACGGCGATGCTGCATTCTGCGCCTCGGCGATCGCCGAGGCTCTGGCCGGGGCAGTGTCGGTGCCCGCCTCTTGCCCCGCCGCCTCGGGCTGCGACGAGGCGCGGGGATATGCGGCTGGACTCCATTTTCGCGCGACGGGACAAGGCCGGCCACTGGTGCTGTTGCATGACCTGCCGGGATCCTCCTGCACCGCTCTGGCCGATGCCGCGGCGCTGGCCGTCGGGCGGCGTGTGGTGGCGTTCGATCTGCCAGGCTGCGGATTTTCGCCGCCACATGCCGGCCAGGACGATCCGGACACGCTCGCCGCGTTGCTGGCGGCGGCGCTGCGCAGCCTGGGGCTGGCGGATTTTGACATCGCCGGCCTCGGTGTCGGCGCGCGTCTCGCGGCCGATCTGGCGCAGCATGCCAAACCACGCCGCCTCGCGCAGCTCGCGGCGGTCAGTGACGGTCTGGCCGACACCTACCCGCTCGACGTGACGCCCCGCTGGGATGGCGGACATCTGCTGAGCGCCTGGTTCCGCCAGCGCGACGCGCTACTGTTCTTCCCCTGGTTCGACCGCGGCGGCCCGCTGCCTTTGCCGCCGGCGGTCGATCTCGACGCGTTGCAGATGCGGGTCACGGCGATACTGGAAATGCGCGGCCCCGACGCCACGGCCGCATTGCTCCGCCGCCCAGCCGAACGCGCCGGTGCCTGCTTCGACGCGGCGCCGGACATGGCGGCGCGGGCCCTCGCGTGGCTCGACCAATGATTCCAACAAGGACAACACCAACATGCGCTTAGGCATTGATGTCGGTGGCACCTTCACCGATCTGCTGCTTCATGACGACGCAACCGGACGGACCTGGCAGGCCAAGACGCCATCCACGCCCGCGGACCAGTCGGTCGGCGTGCTGGAAGGCATCCGCCTGATCAGCCGTATTGCCGGCATCACGCCGAACGATATCCGCCTGGTGCTGCATGGCACCACGGTCGCCACCAACGCGGTGCTGGAGGGCAAGGGCGCACGCGTCGGATTGCTGGTCACCGAGGGTTTCGAATACGTGCTGCATCTGGCGAAATCCTGGACCCCCGGGCCGCTGTTCGGCTGGATTATCATGGACAAGCCCGAGCCGCCGGCCTCGCTCGATGACACGCGCGCCATCGCCGAGCGGATGGATGCCAAGGGAAACGTGCTGCGCGCGCTGGATGTCGCGCAGGCCACGGCGGCAATCGATGCGCTGTGCGGCAGCGGCATCGAGGCGCTGACCATCTCGCTGATGCATGCTTACGCCAATCCGGCGCATGAACGGGCGCTGGGCGAGATCGTCGCCCGGCGGTTTCCCGATCTGCCGGTGTCGCTGTCCAGCGACATCCTGCCGGAATTCCGCGAATACGACCGCACCATCACCACCGTGATCAACGACTATGTCCGCCCGGTGATGCGCCGCTATCTCTCACGCATCGAAGGCCGCATGGCGGCGGAAGGGATGACGGCCCGGCTGCATATCGTCCGCTCCGATGGCGGGCTGATGAGCGCCGCCGCAGCCGCCGAGCGGCCGGTGCATACCGTCCTCTCCGGCCCGGCCGGCGGCGTGACCAGCACGGTGATGCTCGCCCGCCAGACCGGCCGCGCCCGCCTGCTCGGCTTCGACATGGGTGGCACCAGCACCGATGTCTGCGTGGTGCTGGACGGCGAGCCCGTGGTCTCCCGCACCACCGAGGTCGGCTCCTTCCCGGCCAAGGTGCCGACATTGGACGTGCGCAGCGTCGGCGCAGGCGGCGGCTCGATCGCCGAAGTGGCCGATCTCACCGGCTCGCTGCGCGTCGGCCCGCGCAGTGCCGGCGCGCAGCCCGGGCCGGTGGCCTACGGGCGGGGCGGCACCGAGCCGGCGGTGAGCGATGCCAATGTCGTGCTCGGCTATCTCTCGCCCACATTGCTCGACGGCAGCATGCAACTCGATGTCGAAGCCGCCCGGCGCGCCGTTGGCGCCCTCGGCGCACGCATCGGGCTCACCCCGGAACAGGCCGCCCAGGGCATCCTCGACATCGCCAACGAGACAATGCTCGGCGCCTTGCGCGTCATCACCGTGCAGCGCGGCCTCGACCCACGCGACTTCGGCATCGTCGCCTTCGGCGGCGCCGGGCCGCTGCACGGCAACGCGCTGGCCGCCGTACTGGGCTGCTATCCCGTGATCGTGCCGCCGCGCCCGGGCGTGTTCTCCGCCCTCGGCTTCGTGCAATCCGAATTCAAGAACGAGTTCACCCAGACGCTGATCCGCACCGCCGCGGCCCTCGACGAGGCCGAGGTGTGGCGCACGGTGGACGATCTGTCCGTGCGCGCCACTGCCTGGCTGGAGGCGGAACACATCCCGACCGGCGACCGCCGGCTCAGCGCGGTGATCGACATGCGCTATGAGCAGCAGGGTTTCGAGGTTGCCGTCGCCCTGACCGACGCCGCCATGGCGGCGCGCGACCTGGCGGCTGTGATCGCCCAGTACCATCGCGACCATGAACGCATGTATGGCGTGCGTTTCGCCGTTCCGGTGGAACTGGTCGCCGTCCGCGTCATCGCGGCGGGACGGACCCCGGGCTTGCGCGAAGTCGCCCCCCAGGTCGCCCCCGGCACCTCGCGCACCGGCAGCCGCCCCTGCTTCTTCGCCGGCGCCTGGCACGACACGCCGACACATGACCGCACCCGGCTGCCGCCCGGCGCGACCCTCACCGGCCCGGCGATTGTCGACCAGTACGACACCACCACGGTGATCCTGCCCGGACATCGCGCGGAGGTAGACGCATTCGGCAATCTGTTGATCTGGCCTGCAACGGAGGCAAAGTGATGCAGCTCGACCCCGTCACCCTCGATCTGATCGAGAACGCGCTGAAGAATGCCCGCTTCGAGATGGACGAGGTGGTGCGCCGCGTGTCGCTCTCGCCGGTGATCCGCGAGCAGCACGACGAATTCCCGATGATCTGCGACGCCGCCGGCCGCATGGTGGTGGGCCAGTTCGGCTCGTATATCCCCGGCGTGCTGGAACGCTACGGCGCGGACCTCGCCGACGGCGACGTGTTCATCTGGAACGACCCCTATGCCTGCAAGGGCTCGATCTCGCACAACAACGACTGGTGCGTGATGCTGCCGGTCTTCCACCAGGGCACCCTGGTCGGCTTCAGCTCGATCTTCGGCCACATGATCGATGTCGGCGGCAAGGTGCCGGGCTCGATGCCGGCCGATGCCCGCACGATCTGGGAGGAAGGGCTGCGCGTCCCGCCGGTGCGGATCTACGAAGGCGGCCGCCTGAACCAGGGCGTGCTCGACATCATGCTCAACAACTCCCGCACACCGGACACCAACCGCAGCGACATGATGGCGCTGATCGCCGGCTGCCGCACCGCGGCTGTCCGCGTCTGCGAGATCTGCGACCGCTTCGGCCAGGATGTCTATGTCGCCGCCTGTCAGGCCCTGCTCGACCGCACCCGCCGCGCCATGGCGGTGCTGATCGCCAAATACATCCCGCAGGTCCCGGTCTCCTTCACCGACTATGTCGACGACGATGGCCGCGGCAACGGCCCGTTCCGCATGACCTTGTCGATCTACCGCGATGGCGACATTGCGGTGTTCGACTGGACCGGCACCGACGCCCAGGCCGAAGGCCCGATCAACTTCCTGATCCATGAAGGCCTCTGCAAACTGTTCTTCGGCGTCTACATGATCATGGCCTACGACCCCGAGATCCTGTTTAACGAGGGGTTCTACGATCTGTTCCGCGTCGTGCTGCCGGAAGGCAGCCTGCTCAACCCCCGCTTTCCCGCAGCCCTCGGCAACCGGCTGAACACGCATACACGCTTCTTCGACTGCCAGGCCGGCGCCCTCGGCCAGCAGGCCCCGCACCTCTCGATGGCCGCCGGCTATGGCACCAGCCCGCACTTCATCTACACCGGACAGGACGCCGACGGCCGCTACTTCCAGTTGATGGAACTGCTGTTCGGCGGTGTGCCAGGCCGCCCGCGCGGCGACGGCTTCGACGGGCATGCGTGGTGGCCGCTGTTCAGCGCCACCCCGTTGGAATACATCGAGAACTACTACCCCGTGATCGTCGAAAGCTACCGCCCGGTGCGCGACAGCGGCGGCGCCGGCCTGCACCGCGGCGGCTGCGGCATCGAGAAGATCTACCGTGTCCTCGCCGCCGGCGACGTCTCGATCCATGACGACCGCGAGACCGTGCCGCCCTGGGGCATCAATGGCGGCCTGCATGGCGGCACTTCGAGCAAGCACATCATCCGCGCCGGCTCGGACACCCCCGAGAGCGTACCTTCGAAGATCGACAACCTCAAAGTCATGCCAGGTGATCGCGTGGTGTTCCGCACCGCCGGCTCCGGCGGCTGGGGCGACCCGCTGGAGCGTCCGCCCGCATCTGTGGCGCGCGACGTCCGCTACGGCGTGGTCTCCGCCGAACGCGCCGCCACCGACTACGGCGTGATCGTCGTCGGCGGCCAAGCCGACGCAGCCGCCACCGAAGCCCTGCGCGCCACCCAACTGCAAGCCCGTGGCCCAGCCTCCAAATTCGATTTCGGACCCAGGCCGCAAACCATATGAGCCAGCCCCGCACCCTGCTCGACCGGATCTGGGACGCGCATGTCGTCGAAACGCTCGGCGACGGCACCGACCTGATCTACATCGACCGGCATCTGGTGCAGGAAGTCAGCAGCCCGCAGGCCTTCGCCGCCCTCGCCCTCGCCGGCCGCCGCGTGCGTCGCCCGGACGCCACGCTCGCCATCGCCGACCACGCCGTGCCCACGCGCCACCGCGACCGCCCGATCGACGACCCGATGCTGATCGCCCAACTCGCCGCCCTCAGCGAGAACTGCCACGCCCACGGCATCAAATTGCTCGACCTGCATCACCAACTCCAAGGCATCGTGCATGTCGTCGGCCCGGAACTCGGCGTCACCCTGCCGGGCATCACCCTGGTCTGCGGCGACAGTCACACCTCCACCCATGGCGGGCTCGGCGCACTGGCGTTTGGCATCGGCACCTCCGAGGTCGAGCACGTGCTCGCCACCCAGACCCTGCCGCAGCGCCGGCCCCGCGCCATGCGGGTGCGCATCACCGGCCTACTGCCAAGCACCACCACGGCGAAAGACCTTGCGCTGCATATCGGCTTCACCCTCGGCCCGGCCGGCGGCACCGGGCATGTGATCGAATACCAGGGCGACGCGATCAGCGCCCTCGCGGTCGAGGAGCGCCTGACCCTGTGCAACATGGCCATCGAGCTCGGCGCCCGCGCCGCGCTGATCGCGCCGGATGAGACGACTATCGCCTGGCTGCATGGCCGTCCCTACGCCCCGAAGGGCACGGACTGGGATAGCGCCGTCGAATCCTGGCGCCAGTTGCGCAGCGACGACGACGCTGTCTTCCACACCGAACACGAAATCTCCGCCGCCAAAGTCGAACCCAGCATCACCTGGGGCACCAGCCCCGCCGACCTCGTCGCCGTCACCGGCCGCGTTCCCGACCCCGCCACCGCCGCAGACCCGGCGCGGCGCGCCGCGATGCAGCGCGCGCTCGACTACATGGGCCTGACCCAAGGCACCGCCCTGCGCGACCTCGCCATCGACACCGTCTTCATCGGCTCCTGCACCAACAGCCGGCTGTCCGACCTGCGCGCCGCCGCCGCGGTCGCCCGCGGCCGCCACGTCGCCCCCGGCCTGCGCGCCATCGTCGTCCCAGGCTCCGGGACCGTGAAGCGCCAGGCCGAGGCCGAGGGGCTGGACAGCATCCTGCGCGCCGCCGGCTTCGAATGGCGCGACCCCGGCTGCTCGATGTGCGTCGCCATGAACGGCGATATGCTGCGCCCCGGCGAACGTGCCGTCTCCACCTCGAACCGCAATTTCGAGGGGCGTCAGGGCCCGGGCGGGCGCACCCATCTCGCCAGCCCCGCCACCGCCGCCGCCAGCGCCATTGCCGGACGCATCGCCGACCCGAGGGATTTCGCATGATGGATTTCGGCCTGACCGAAGAGCAGCGCGCCATCCTCGATTCGATCGACCGGATGATGGCCGCCCACCTTCCCCCCGAGCGCGCCCAGGCCTACGACGCCTTGGGCGAGTGCCCGCCCGATCTGCTGCGACATTTCGGCGAACTCGGCCTGCTCGCCATCCCCTTCCCCGCCCGCTTCGGCGGCCTGGACGGCGACTGGGGCACCGTTACCCTGGTGCAGGAGCGCCTCGGCTATCACGCCGCGATCGCCGCCTCGCTCTACAGCATCACCGTCGATTTCGGCGGCATGTCGCTGCTGGCCTATGGCTCCCCGGCACAGCAGGACGCCCTGCTGCCGCCCCTGATCCGCGGCGAGGCACAATTCTCGCTCGCCCTCTCCGAACCCGGCGCCGGCACCGACGCCGCCGCCCTGATCACCCGCGCCGAACGCACCGCCACCGGCTGGCGCATCAACGGCCGCAAAACCTGGATCAGCGCCGCCGACACCGCCGCCTTCCTGGTCACGGTCTGCCGGACCGAACGCGGCAGCACCGGCCGCGCCGGGATCTCCATCCTGCTGGTGCCGCCGGATAGCAAGGGCATCCACATGACCAGGCTGCACAAGCTTGGCAACAACTCGCTGACCTCGTGGGACATCGCCTTCGACGACGTCGAGGTACCAGGTGATGCGCTGATGGGCGAGGAGGGCAACGGCTTCCGCCACGTCATGTCCACCCTGCAGTACAGCCGGTCCGGGCAGGCCGCCAACGCCGTCGGCCAGGCCCAGGCCGCGGTCGACATCGCCCTCGACCACGCGCGCGAACGCATCCAGTTCGGCAAACCGCTCACCCAGTTCCAGGTGCTGCGGCACAGGCTGGTGGACATGCAGAACCGCGTCGATCAGGCCCGCCTGATCCTCTACCGCCTGGCCTGGCTGATGACAACCGGACAGCCCTGCCGGCGCGAAGCCGCCCAGGCCAAGGTGCTGGCCTCCGAAACCCTGGCCGCGGTCGCCGCCGAGGGCATGCAGATCCTCGCCAGCACCGGCTACGCCAGCGAAAGCCGCATGAACCGCATCCTGCGTGACAGCCGCCTCTATCTGTTCGGCGAAGGCGCCAACGACATGCTGCGCGACCAGATGGCACGCGAGATGGGGATTGCCGAACGATGAACCTCATCGACGCCATCCTCGCCAACGCCGACCGCCGTCCCAGCCATCCCGCCCTCGAACAGGACGGCGCGGTGCTCGACTATGCCGGCATCGCCACCCAGGTCGAGCACCGCGCCCGCCAACTCCGCGCCGCCGGCCTGGCCGAAGGCATGCTCGCCGGCCTGTCGATGCGCGACACCATCGATTACGTCATCACGATGCTGGCGCTGTTCCGCGTCGGCGCCGTGCTGCTGCCAGTCGATGTGCGCTGGACCGCGGCCGAAAAGGCGCATGTCATCGGCTTCTTCGCCGCCGACATGCTGCTGGTCGACGCCCCCGTCCCCGATCTCGCGGTCCGCCAGATCGCCATCGCCGACCTGCCGGCCCCCGCCGCTGGCGAGATGCACTGGCCACACGACCCCGACGCCCCGCTGCTGCTCTCCCTCTCCTCCGGCACCACCGGCACCCCGAAAGGCCCCCGGGTCAGCCATCGCCAGTTCCAGACGCGGCAGATGGCCGAATGGATCGGCCTCGGCTTTCTCTCCAGCGACCGCTTCCTCTGCGCCACCCCGCTGTATTTCGGCGGCGGCCGCGGCTTCACCCTCTCCTATCTCATCGGCGGCGCCACAATCGTGCTGCACCCGCCGCCGTACGACGCGGCGGCCCTGCCCGGCATCATCGAACGCCAGCGCATCACCTCGCTGTTCCTGGTGCCAACCATCCTGCGCCGCCTCGCCGCCACCGGCGCCGGTGGGGCCGATCTGCACCGCCTGCGCCTGCTGATCAGCAGCGGTGCGGCCCTGCACCCGGAGGAGCGCGCCCAGGTGATGGCCACGCTGACACCTGGCTTCTACAACCTCTATGCCTCCACCGAAGGCGGCTCGATCAGCATGCTGACGCCGGACGCCCCGGCCAGCGCCGCCGGCTCGGTCGGCCGCTCGGCGGTGATGTCGCGCTTCGAGATCGCAGACCAGGCCGGCGCCGAACTGCCGCGCGGCAGCATCGGCCATATCCGCCAACGCGCCCCCTGGCTGCCCGACGGCTTCTGGAACAACCCCGAGGAATCCGCCCGCTATTTCCGCGATGGTTTCTACTACCCCGGCGATCTCGGCTTCGCCGATGCTGATGGCTACCTGCACATCACCGGCCGCTCGAAAGACATGATCATCCGCGGCGGGGTGAACATCTACCCCAACGAGATCGAACGCATTCTGCTCACCCATCCCGCCGTCGCGGAAGCCGCCATCGTCGCCTGGCCCTCGGCCGAATTCGGCGAGGAGGTCGCAGCCTTCCTCACCCTGCACGAAGCCGTCGATCCCGATGCCTTGCGTCAGCACTGCCGCGCCGCCCTGGCAAGCTACAAAGTCCCGCGCGCCTTCTTCGTCATCGACGACATGCCGAAGAACAGCGCCGGCAAGGTGCAGAAGCCGCTGCTCGCCCAACGCCTTCCCCCGCTCTGAACGCCACAGCTGGAAACGCCCGCATGACAATCCCCCTCGACGCGGACTACGCCGCCGCTGGCTACAACAACCGTCTGGGCTACGGCCAGCGCCCGGCCCTGCTGCTGATCGATTTCGTGCAGGCCTACTTCGACACCGCCTCGCCGTTCTACGCCGGCGTCGACGCAGCCCTGGCCTCGGCGATTCGCGTGCTCGAAGCCGCCCGCCGCGCCGCCATCCCGGTGATCTTCACCAACGTGAAGTTCCAGGCCGGCGGCCTCGACGGCGGCATCTTCATCCGCAAGGTGCCCAACCTGAAAGCCTACCTGCCCGGCTCGGACATGGGCCGCTTCCCCGCGGGCCTGCTGCCCACGCCCGACGAACTTATTATCTCCAAGCAATACGCCAGCGCCTTCTTCGGTACCAGCCTAGCCGCCACCCTCACCGCCGCGCACATCGACAGTGTCTTGCTCACCGGGCTGACCACTTCCGGCTGCATCCGCGCCAGCTGCGTCGATGCCATGCAACACGGCTTCATCCCCATCGTCATCGCCGATGCCTGCGGTGACCGCCACCCCGCCCCCCATGCCGCCAATCTCTTCGACATGGATGCGAAATACGCCGACGTCGTCGCCGAGGCCGAGGCCATCGCCTACCTCCGCGCCCTGCCTGCCGTGCCAATCCCGCAACCCCTGAGCTGACTGGACCTCATCATGACCGCAATGCTGACCCGCCGTGCCGCCCTCGCAGCCGCCCTCGCCACCGGCACCACGCGCCTGCACGCCCAGGGGGCCGACATCGTCATTGGCGCCACCGTGCCGATTACCGGCGCGTTCGCCGCTTCCGGCATCCAGTATCTCAACTCGCTGCACATGGCCGAGGAGGACATCAACGCCGCCGGCGGCGTCGGCGGACGCAAGCTGAAGATCATCTTCGAAGACACCCAGGCCACCAACAGCTTCGCCGTCAACGCCTTCGTCAAGCTGGTCAAACAATCCGACCCCTGCTTCATCTTTCTCTCCAGCCTGTCGAGCCAGGACCTGGCGATCGAGCCCGAAGTGGCCAAGGAGAAGATCCCGGTGATGTACGGCGGCGGCGCCGTCGCCGTGCATGAACGCAAGAACCCCTGGATGTTCCGCCTGCGCCCCGCCGACAGCCTGCAAGGCCCGGCCATCGCGTACGCCGTCACGCAATATCTAAAGAAATCCAAACCGGGCATTTTGCACACGCAGGACGATTACGGTCTCGGAGCGGCCAACGCCGCCGAAGCCGCCCTGGTCGCCGCCGGCGTGCCGCCGGTCGCCAAGGAGGCCTTCGCCGCCCGCGACAACGATTTCTCCGCCCAGTTGCTCAGCCTGAAGAACAAGGGTGCCGACGTCATCGTCGGCTTCACCTACAACCGCGACGGCGCACTGATCCTCAGCCAGCGCAAGCGCCTGGGCATCGACATCCCCTATGTCGGCGGCTCCGCCACGATCGCACCCTCCACGCTCACGCTCATTGGTGCGGATGATCTCGAAGGCGTTCTCGGCGTCGGCGACGCCGTGCTGGGCACCGCGATCAGCCCGGCGAGTGCGGATTTCGTCAAGCGCTATGCGTCGAAGTTCGGCTTCGACCCCGACCCCTATGGTGCTGCCTACTATGACGGCGCGATGATCCTGGCCGACGCCCTGCGCAAGGTCGGCCCGGACCGCGCCAAGCTGCGCGATCATTTTGCCGCAGTGAAGGGCTACAACGGGATTTCCCGCAGCTTCACCACCGACGCCGAGAACAACATGGCGCATAGCCTCGTGCTGGTGCGCTTCAAGCCCGGCAGCAAGGACTATGAGGCAGTGGCGACGTTCCCGCGGCAGGCAGGCTGACGCGCCGTGGCGACGGATCTGCGCCGCAAACTGGCCGGGGGCGAGTTCTTTCTCGCCCCCGGCATCCAGGACATGATCACCGCCGTCATCGCCCGTGACCTCGCCTTCGATGCCGTTTACGCCTCCGGCTACTGGCTCACCGCATCTTGCTACGGCCTGCCGGATGCGGGGCTGGTGACCTATACGCAGATGCTTGACCGGGTGAGCACGCTGGCCGCCAGCGTCGGCGATGCCGCCATCATCGCCGACGCCGACACCGGCTATGGCGGGCTGCTGAATGTGCACCACACCGTCCGCGGCTTCGAAGCCGCGGGCGCCAGCGCCATCCAGATCGAGGACCAGGAATTCCCGAAGAAATGCGGCCACACGCCCTACCGCCGCGTGGTCCCGGCCGAAACCATGGTCGCCAAGGTCAAGGTGGCACTGGAGGCACGGCGCAACCCCGACCGCACGCTGATCATCGCGCGCACGGACTCGCGCCAGGCTGAAGGCTTCGACGGGGCACTGCGCCGGGCAGAGGCTTATGCCGATGCCGGCGCCGACATCGTCTTCATGGAAGCTCTGGAAAGTGAAGAGGAGATGCGCCTCGCCTGTTCCGCCATCGGCCGGCCGATGATGGCCAACATGGCCGATGGCGGGCGCACGCCCATCCGCTCCGGCGCGGAACTGGCCGCACTCGGCTACGCCTGCGCGATCTTTCCCGCGATGACCTCGCTCGCCGCTGCCGCCGCCGCACGCCTGGCGCTCACCCGCCTGAAGCAGACCGGCACCAGCCAGCACCCCGATGTGGCGCTGCATGATTTCCAGCATTTCTGCCGCCTGATCGGCTTCGAAGATGTCTGGGCCTTCGAACGCCGCTGGAATGAGGTGGGATGAGCGTGTTCGACGCGCCTGCCATCCTGCTGGCGGACATCCTGGACCTGCACGCCCGCACGCAGCCGCGCAAACCAGCGCTGATCTGCGGCGAGACCGTGCTCGACTGGGGCGGGTTTGCCCAGGCCGTCCACGAGACGGCGGCCTTCCTCCTGGCGCTGGGGGTGCAGCCGGGGGATGTCGTGGGCCTGCTCGCCGAGCCGGGGCTGGAGGGGGTGATCGCCACGTTCGGGATCATCCGCGCCGGTGGCACCGTCGCCTCGCTGTCCGGCATGGTGGCTCCGCCCGCCCTGCGCGGCATGATCGCGGACAGCGGCGCCCGCCTGCTGCTGGTCAGCCCTGGCTACGCGCCGGTCATCGATGGCGTGCGGCCCGACCTTGCCGGCATCGACCCCGACGGGTTCGTCCTGCTGGGGGCAGATGGCGCGGGATGGCGGTCCTCCGCCGCATTGCGCGCCACTGCCCCGCCCCCGACGTCCTGGCCGGCGCGGCAGGGGCGCGACGCGCTGTGCATCATCTATTCCTCTGGCACCACCAGCACCCCCAAGGGCATCGTGCTGTCGCAGGCGTGCCGGCTGCGCAACGCCGAGACGCTGGCGCTGGAAATGCGCTACGACCACCGCGCCATGGTGCTGGTGACGACGGCGCTGTATTCCAACACCGCCTGGTCGCTACTGACCACGTCGGTGCTGGTGGGCGGCACAGCCGTGGTGATGCCACGCTTCGATGCCGCCGCCTTCTGCGCCCTGGTGCCCCGTTTTCGCATCTCGCACACCACGATGGTGCCGGCGCAATTCCAGATGATCCGCGACGTCGCCGCCCAGCCCGATGCAGATTTCAGCACCATCCGCACCATCTGCACGGTCGGGTCCAGCATGCCCCTGCCGCTGAAGCAGTGGGCCATGCAGCGCTTCCCTGCTGCGCTGTTCGAGGTCTATGGGCTGACCGAGGGTCTTGTGACCATCCTGAAGCCCGAGGACCTGCCGGCCAAGATCGCCACCGTCGGCCGGCCGATGATTGGCCACGACCTGCGCATCGTCGACAGCACGGATCAGGCTGTGGGTCAGGGCGAGGTCGGCGAGATCGTTGGCTACACCCCGGTGCTGATGACCGGCTACCACCGCAACCCGGCCGCCACCGCCGCCGCGATCTGGCGCGACCCCGCGAACGGCCGCAGCTTCCTGCGCTCTGGGGATGTCGGGTTCTTCGATCCTGAGGGGTTCTTTCATCTGGTCGATCGCAAGAAGGACATGATCGTCTCAGGCGGGATCAACATCTATCCTTCCGATCTCGAGCAGGTGCTGGCGACGCACCCTGGCGTGCGGGAGGCATGCGTCGTCGGCGTGGCCCATCCGAAATGGGGTGAAACGCCGCTCGCGTTCGTCGTGCCCGTGGCGGAGGGCGAGCCGGACCCGGCGCTGCTGTGCGCCTGGGCCAATGCGCGCCTCGGCAAGCACCAGCGCCTGTCAGCCGTCATCCTGCGATCGGCGTTGCCGCGAAACGCCGGCGGCAAGGTGCTCAAGCGGCTTCTGGCGCAGGAACTTTCGCCGCCATGACCGACAAGGTTCTGGTCAGCCAGGATGGCGGCGTGCTGGTGATCACAATCAACCGGCCGGAGGTTCGCAATGCGATCAACCGCGCCGTCTCCCAAGCGGTGGCCGACGCGCTCGACCGGTTGGAAAGCAGCGACGAGCTGCGCGTCGGCATCCTGACCGGCGCCGGCGGCAATTTCAGCTCCGGGATGGACCTGCGCGCCTTCCTGGCCGGCGAGCAGACCGACATCGGCGGCCGCGGCCTGCTCGGCCTGACGCGCCATGACAGGTCCAAGCCGCTTATCGCTGCGGTGGAGGGCTATGCGCTGGCCGGAGGGTTCGAGGTGGTGTTGGCCTGCGACCTGGTTGTCGCCTCGGCCACCGCGATGTTCGGCCTGCCCGAGGTCAGGCGCGGCCTGTGCGCAACCGCGGGCGGATTGCTGCGCCTTCCGCGCCAACTGCCGCAGCGGATCGCACTGGAACTCGCCCTGACGGGAGGTATTCTGGACGCCGCCAGGGCAGAGCATCTGGGGCTGCTGAACCGGCTTGCAGCCCCGGGCGAGGCGCTGGCATCGGCGCGGACGCTGGCAGATGCCATCGCCTCCAACGCCCCGCTGGCCGTGGCGGCGAGCAGATGCATCATAGTGGAGCAGCGTGACTGGACCTCGGTCGATATGTTCGACAAGCAGGCACAAATCGCCGGTCACATCATCGAAAGCGAAGACGCCCGTGAAGGCGCGCGTGCCTTCCTGGAGCGTCGCCCACCGTCGTGGCGCAACCTCTGAAAAGAAGGAGGCGAACCGCTGTCACCGGCACGTCGTGCCGGCTGCGCATGCTCTTGCGGCAGGCTCTTAGCAGCACCAACCGGATGGCACATCTCAGCCCACCCGACGATCGCGCTGGCGGCCGACGCGCGCCTTTGCTGACTGTGTCCAGGAAGGCGGGCTGATCCTCGACCGGCGCGAACGCAACGCCTTCACCGGGGCCGAGTTCCCGGTGCCGGCGCTGGCCAATCCCCGCGTCACCCGCTTCACCCTGCCATTGCTGACGTCCGCCGAGATCAAGGGTCAGCACCGCGACAAGCTGCGCGCGATGGGCGCCGTCGGCGACGCGCTCTGGGTGCCGGAGACGTCTCTGCCCCAGGCCGAACTCAACGCGCGCTGCATCTGGGGTGCGGTCGCCGAGCCGGGTGCAGAGGCGATGACCTCACGTGACAGCTTCGTCGGCTCATCGCGCAGCTTCACCATCACCGAACGGGACTACACACCTAACGCCCGTCGAATGGGCGTTCGAGGGCGTCGTGCCCAGCAAGACGCATATCCTCAATCTGCTGCTTCAACGCCCTGGCCGATGACGTGCCGCAATTCGTGTTGCAGGCGCCCTGGGTCTACGTCTCCTCCACCGCCGGCATCCTGCGCCGTCTGGTGCAGTCGCTCGGCCCCGCCTATCTCGACGCCGAATTGCAGACCGATGCCTGGTCGTTTGCCGATGTCGACATGCCCGGCGAGGTCGGCTGGTTCCGCGGCCCGCAGGAGATCGGTGCCTCCGAGGTGTTGATTTCCACCGAGACCTGACCCGGATCGGCTGAAATTTTCCACTGAGAATTGACCCATGTTTGAACCTCTCCCCGCTGCGCACAGCGGGGGCACATGGAGTGATCGACATGGCGTTGTTGAGTGTGATCCGGCGCTGGGCGCTTCGGGATCATCTATCGATCCGCGAGATTTCGCGGCGCACGAGCCTCTCGC
>CAIMWH010000285.1 GCA_903845065.1 uncultured Rhodospirillales bacterium
ACTCGAAACGTCACATGGCGCGCGGCTCAGCGTACCACGTCAGCCAGTTGCTTGAGGTTGTTGACCAGGGTTTTCTTGATATCGAGCGACACGCCGAACGGATTGTCATCGAGCATGCCGATCAAGGGCTCCGAAGCGGCATACTTGATGTGCTCGGCGAGGACCGACTTCGCCTTGGTCAGCTGTGCCTTGCGCGCCGCGTCATCCACCGCTTCGTGGGCGGCTTTCAGCAGTTCGGCGAGGGTGGCGTCGAAGCGCTCGGTGATCTTGGAGATCCGATCGAGGTTCTTTTCGATATCGGCCACCACGTCGGGGCCCTCGGACGCGAAATCCTTGCGGATGGCGTCCTTCAGCTTGTCGATGCCGCTGGCCACGGTGGATATCGTGTCGTTCCACAGTTTCGGCGACTCTTCGAGCGCCTTGGCCTTGGCCGGATCGGGCGGGGTGGCCGGCGCAGGGCTACCGGTTTGCGCCGTGGTGGCAGGTGCCGGATCGGTGCTCGGCGCGGCGGCCGGGCCGCCGGTTCCGCCGATCGCCGCCTCGAACGCGTCGACCAGTTGGGTGGCGTCGGGCTGCATGGCCTTCACGGCATTGCCGGCGGCGGATGCCATCCCTTTGAGATCATTACCGCGCGATGCATCGGCGGCGATCACCGGCATCATCTGCCGCACCAGGCCAGTGAGGCGACGCGACAGGGCACCGTAGTCGACCGGGGCCGCCGCCGGATCGGTTGTGGCCTGCGGGCTGGCGGGTGCGGTCTCGCCCGCGGGCGCCGGTTCGGCCTCGGTGGCCGGGGGGGGTGTGGCAGTCGCCGTGGTGGTGGTGTCGGTGGCACTTGCGGGCGCGGCATCGGCGCCGCCGTTGATCGCCTTGTCGAGCAGATAGACCTCTTCCACCGCTTCGTCCTGCGAGGCCTTCACCGCGGCCTGCGCCTTGCTGGCGAGGGCTTTCAGCTCGTTCGCACGCTCCGGGTGGGCGGCGATCAGCGGCACCATCTGCCGCACGAGTCCGGTCAACTGGGCGGCCAAGGCCTTGAAATCGATGCCATCGGCCTGCGCGGGATCGGTCGTGGTGGTGCTGGTATCAGTCGACGCGGGCGCCGCGGTGTCAGCCGTTGCCGGCGCGGGCTCACTGGATGCGGGGGCAGCGTCGGTCGCCGTCACGGGGGCCGGTTCGTCGGTGCTGGCGGGGGCCGGTTCAGCGTCGTCCGTGGTGGGGTGGGGGGTGCCGGTGGCGGAGGCGGCGTCCTGCTCCTCCTCGTCCTCCATATCCTCTTCGTCCACGCCGCCGCCTTCGAGCATCACCCGGACCTTGGTGAATCCGGTGCCCTTCAGCGTCTTCTTCATCTTGCGGGCGAAACCCGAGATGCCCTTGTTCAGGGTGAGAATGACGAGCTTGGGATTGTCATCGACATCAACAAACGCCTCGCCAAAGCGGGTATCCTTGACGTCCTTATACTCTTCCTTCAGCATCCCCATCAGCGCGCGACCGGGTTTGGACTTGTGGACCATGATCGCCGGGAAGCCGTTGACGATGCCGACTGCACACGAAATTGGCTCTTTCTTGGATTTGATGAGCAATTTCTTGAGTTCGACTTTGTCGATATCCGGTTCGCCCTTCGCCATGGCAGCCTCCCGATGCGGCGCCATGCGGCGCCGGGTTGCAAACGATAACGATCAAACTAGTGCATCAGCGGCGCCGGTAGCCAATATTTTGTCTACCGGCGCGGCCGTTTCAGTCAAACGAGTACGTGAACCCGGCGTCATCGACGCCCACATGCACCCGCATCACCGGCTCCCCGGTCAGCATGCGCTGGAGCAGGCCGCCCGAGATGTCGGGCAGCATGGTGTTGGTCAGGATCGCATCGATCATGCGTCCGCCACTTTCGGGCTCGTTGCAGCGGCTGGCTACCAGTTCGACCACCGAGTCGTCGTAGGTGAACGGCACGCCGTGCCGCTCGGTGACGCGGGCGGTGATGCGGCCGAGTTGCAGCTTGATGATGGACTTCATCACCTCGTCGCTCAGCGGCAGATAGGGGATAACGATGAGGCGGCCGAGCAGCGCCGGCGGGAACACCTTCAGCAGCGGCTCGCGCAGCGCCTTGGCGATATCCTCGATCTCCGGCATCAGCTCCGGATCTCGCGTCATGCCCATGATGAGATCGGTGCCGACGTTGGAGGTCAGCAGGATCAGGGTGTTACGGAAATCGATATGGCGGCCCTCTCCATCCTCCATCACGCCCTTGTCGAACACCTGGAAGAAGATCTCGTGCACATCGGGGTGGGCCTTCTCGATTTCGTCGAGCAGCACCACCGAGTACGGCTTGCGCCTGACAGCCTCGGTCAACACGCCGCCTTCGCCGTAGCCGACGTAGCCCGGCGGTGCACCCTTGAGGGTCGAGACGGTGTGGGCTTCCTGGAACTCGCTCATGTTGATGGTGATGAGGTTCTGCTCACCGCCATACAGCGCCTCGGCGATGGTCAGCGCGGTCTCGGTCTTGCCGACGCCGGACGGGCCACACAGCATGAACACGCCGACCGGCTTGACCGGATTATCGAGCCCAGCGCGCGAGGTTTGAACGCGGCGCGCGATCATATTCAGGCCGTGGTCCTGGCCCACCACGCGGCCGGCCAGGGTCTGGGCCAGGTTCAATACGGCGGCCGCTTCGTTGCGCACCATGCGACGCACCGGAATGCCGGTCCAATCGCCCACCACGGCGGCGACGGCCTGCTCATCCACGCTGGGTAGGATCAGCGGATGGTCGCCCTGGTGTTCGGCCAGTTCGGTCTGCTTGGCGCGCAGTTCCTCGAGCATCGCGGTCATTTCACCCGCGGTGCCGGCATCGGCCCCGGCGCGGAGTTGGGCGCGCATGTCGAGAATGGCGTCAACCAGCAGTTTCTCGGTGTCCCACCGGGCAACCAGTCCGACCAGTTCCGCCTCTTCCTTGACCAGTGACTCGGCGACCTTGGCTTCGCGCTCGGCGGCATCGATGCCAACCGCCATTTCGCGGGCGATGATCTCGCGTTCGGTCTGCAACAGGCCGATGCGGCGCTTGCAGTCTTCCACCGCGGGCGGCGTGGCGTGCTGGCTGACGGCGACGCGGGCGGCCGCGGTATCGAGCAGGCTGACCGACTTGTCCGGCAACTGGCGGGCCGGGATGTAGCGATGCGACAGACGGACTGCGGCCTCGATCGCCTCGTCGAGGATCTGCACCCGGTGGTGCTTTTCGAGCGGGGCCGCGATGCCGCGCATCATGGCGATGGCTTTGGCCTCGTCGGGCTCGTCGACCTGCACCACCTGGAAGCGGCGGGTCAGGGCCGGGTCCTTCTCGAAGTATTTCTTGTATTCTGCGAAGGTGGTGGCGGCGATGGTGCGCAGCGTGCCGCGGGCCAGGGCCGGCTTCAGCAGGTTGGCGGCATCGCCGGTCCCGGCGGCGCCACCGGCGCCGATCAGCGTATGGGCCTCATCGATGAACAGGATGATCGGCTTCGGCGAGGACTGCACCTCGTCAATCACCTGGCGCAGCCGGTTCTCGAACTCGCCCTTCATGGAGGCGCCCGCCTGCAGCAGCCCGACATCGAGCATCCAGAGGCTGACTTCCTTGAGCATCGGCGGCACATCACCCGAGGCGATGCGCAGCGCGAAACCTTCCACCACCGCGGTCTTGCCGACGCCGGCCTCGCCGGTGAGGATCGGGTTGTTCTGGCGGCGGCGCATTAGCACGTCGATGATCTGCCGGATTTCGCCGTCACGGCCGGTCACCTGGTCGAACGCGCCGTCACGGGCACGCTGGGTGAGGTCGACGGCGAATTTCTTCAGAGCCTCCTGCTTGCCCATGCCGGCCGGCGCCATCGCGCCGCTGGCCTCGCCCGGGGTGGCGCCGCCATCGGTGGCGGCCAGGGTTTCCTCGGGCGAGCCGCTGACGATCTTGTCGAACTCGTCGGACAGGGTGTCCGGACGCACCTTTTCCCATTCGCGCGAAATCGCGAACAGCGCGTTGCGCAGATGCGGGGTTTTCAGCATGCCGAACAGCAGATGCCCGGTGCGGATCTGCCCGGCGCCGAACAGCAGGGTGGAGAATACCCAGGCGCGCTCGATGGAATCCTCGATATGGGGCGCGAAATCCGAGATCGATGTGGCGCCGCGCGGCAGCTTGTCCAGCGCCGCCGTCATCTCGATGGACATGCGGGACGGGTCGATCTTGAAATGCTGGACGATCTTGTGCAGGTCACTGTCCGGCGCCTGGACGATCTGCTGGATCCAGTGGACCAGTTCAACATAGGGGTTGCCCCGCAACTTGCAGAACACCGTGGCGCCTTCAATCGCGCGATACCCGACGGGGTTAAGTTTGCCAAACAAGGCGGCGCGATTGATTTCGCTCATAGGGGCACGTTCCTCGTTGCTTCAGTAGTATAGTTCTTAGAGATGGGTGCCGCTGTCAATCTGGTTGGCGTGACTATCGGCGCTGGCATTCAAAAACAGGTCGGCGGCCGGAGTGGTCGCGCGGCGCGGTTTCAGCCAGGTGGTCCAGCCGAGCCGGCCATACTGGCCCAGTTTTGTATCGGGAACCTCTTCGGTCTGCAGGATCAGGTTGACGTCCCACATCAGGACATCGCCGGCATAGTTGCGCACGATGGGCACGAGGCGATGAAAACTCAGGCCGCCCGGCAGGAGGCGCTCGTAGTCGGCCAGGTTGAGCGGGCCAAATACGATGCGGAACTTGTGCTGGCGGCTCCACACGCGGGCGCCGAGCACCGCGCTGCGGCCGAGTTGCGCCGTTGCCTCGCCATCCGACAGCCGCGTGTAGTCAGACGGCGGCAGGGTCAGCCAGGCCCCGATGAAACCCTCGACATGCACCTCCATGGCGAAGAATTCGGCGAGGATTTGTCCGAGACCTTCAGCATTGCGCGTCTGGTTGGCGAACAGGCCGGCGAAATGCAGCTTCGTCAGGTCCGGCATGGCGTCGCGATCGCGCAACCCGGGCGTGCCGAGGCCGATCAGCGAGCCGACATAATGGCCGAACCGGTCCTGCTCCGGCCGGTCGAAGCTGACGGTGGGGCGAACATCGGCCCAGGCGCGGTAGAACAGTGATATCAGTCGATGGTGGAACATGTCCGCGAAGCGCTGGAACGTCGCGTCCCCGAAGTTGCGCCGCCGGTCCCGCGCGTATTCGGTCAGGTGCAGCGGCAGCGGACCGTCGGGGCCGAACAGGCCGAAGAAATGCACCAGCAGCCGGTCCGGTCGGTCCTCGTCACCTGGCTCGAACGCCGCCAGGGTGGACGGGGCATGGATGACCGAGGGTTCCTGCGCCAGGCGCAGCGCATCCTGCGACGGGCGGGTGCTGTTGCCGAAGCGCGGCAACTCCGGGTGCGCGGCCTCCAGCATGCGCATCGCGGCGTAGAAGCCGAAGCGCTGCACGCTTTCGATGAAGCGATCGCGGATGATCTTGGCCTGCATCGGCAGCGCCTCGGCGACCTCAACGGCTGACTGCTTGTCATCCAGCTCGTCGGCCACATCCGGCCGGACTGAATCGTCGAGAACCGGGGCCGTCGTCATCGTGTCACAGCAGCGCGCGTTGGCCGAGACGCATCGGCCAACGCATGATCTCGCCGCGATCAGGCGACCGCAGCACGGTTTCGGTGAAGCCGTTGATCGACACGTATTTGGCGAAAAACCGATCCAGCACGGCGCCGAGCAGCACGCCGCTGGCGCCGGCAAACGGCGTTTCATCGAGCGTGATGGTCACCTGCAAACCGCGACCGGCGCATACCGGGCCGGCGCCCGGGATACGCCGCACCACCGGCGTGCTCGACACCGATTGCAGTGCATCGAGTTGCCGCGCCGCCATCTGCGCGCCGGGTGGCGCGTAGAGCCGCAGCATCTCGCGCAAGGCGGCGGCGCCCTGCACGTCACTGTTGTCGGTCAGGCTAAGGTAGTTCAGGCCGAGATGGGAAATGAAACGCCAAGCATAATCGCCATCGCCCCTGCACGGCCGCGGCGCGGTGGGGCCAACGATGCAGCGGATGGAGGCCACCGGCGCGTTCACCACGATGGTGAAATCGGTGTTGCGCTTGCCCACCGGCATCGAAATCGGCAAATCACGGTTGCTGCACATCAATTCGAGGCCCAACTGCCGCAGCGAGGCCTTGATCGGGGCGTTGTCCGCATCTACCAGCGACACGAACACCTCGTGGCCCAGATACCCCGAGCGCGGGCCACGCACCCTGGCGCGTGACGATAGCTGGTGCGGCTGCCGGCGCAGGACGAAGTAGCTGCGATGGCCAGGATTGCGGCTGAGATCGTTGGCCGCATAGAACGGGAAGAACGGCTGCGACGGCCCGCCATCCGCGGCGAAACCCTCCATCGAGCGGACCGAAAACACCTCGTAGTCGAGCGGGCGCATGCGGTCCGGCACGATCATATATTCGGCATCGCGATCGTTGAGGTTGATACGGTCACTGCGGCGCGGAAACAGGTTGATCGCCGGCACGCAATTGAGTTGCAGGTGATCGGGCGTCAGCGACATCAACGATGTGTCGCTGCGGTCAAGCATGAAGATGATTTCGATATCGTTGGATGCACAGCGGATCGCCGGGCGGTCAAGGCCCGCGAGGTTGAAGAACAGGAAACGCTCCGGCATCGCGAAGTATTCCTGCAACAGCCGGTAGCCGTCGAATGATGTCGGCGTGCGGGGCAGCAACGCCTCCTCGGGCGAGAAGCCGGCCGGCTGCAGTGAACCGCGCGGCAGTTTCTCCTGCCACGGTAACGGGCGCGTCCCGGGGCGCACGACAATCGCGGTCACGTTGGCCGAAAGCTGCTCGTAGAGCCGCATCCGCGCATTCTCGGGGCCGCCGAGGTAGAAACTCAGCTTCTCCAGCCCAAGCTTGGAGATCGGCATGTCACCGGTGGTGCGCAGGCGCAGCCGGATGGCGGCGCGGGTATTGGGCTGGTCGGGCAGGCCGAGGGCGGACACCGCGGCAGCGGAGGCGATGTATTCGGCTTCCACCACCTCGATCGGCAGCAGGCGCAGCGGATGGGCGGTGCGGAACTCGCAGTTGGTCTGGTCTTCGGTGCCGAGCAGGCTGCGCAGTTCCAGCCCGGCGGGAAGCTGCACGCCGAGCGGCAGGCCCTTCAGGGCCACATCCGGGGTGAACCGCACGATCGCCATCGACGGCGTTGGTGCCAGGTAGTGCGGATAGACCATTTGCAGCAGGGACTGCGTGAAGGTCGGGAATTCCGCCTCCATCTTCAGCTTGATGCGGGCGGTCAGGAAGGCAAAGCCCTCCAGCAGGCGCTCGACATAGGGGTCCGCCACCTCGGCGTTGGCGACGTCGAGCCGGGCGGCGACCTTTGGGTATTCGGCGGCGAATTCGTTCCCCATTTCGCGCAGGAACGTCAATTCGTCCTCGTAGTGCCGCATCAAACGGGGATCCATCAGCGATTCCCCTTCACTTCGTTGACCACGGCAAGCCGGGTTTCAACCTCGATCGCCGTTTCGAGATAGAGCGGCACAGGCACCGGTTGCGCCCAGAGTTCGCCCGAGATCTCAAACACCAATGACGGATTACCCTCATCCTTCATTGCCCGGGCGCGAACGCGCAGCGTGCCCGGTCGGATGCGCGGCTCGAACGCCTCGATCGCGTCGGTCAGTTGCTTTTCGAGCGAACTCACCCGCGCGCCCACCTCGATCATTCCAGCAAAACCGGGAATGCCGTAGTTCATGGTGGATTTCGCGACGATGGGAAACCCCGAAAGATCGTCAACCGCTTCCAAGTTGGTGGTGTTGAGCAGCCAACCGAGATCACGCAGCACGGCCTGCCGGAGTTGCTGCATGGTCAGCGTTTGCTGGTCAAAGCTCTCGCGCTTCTGGGTTGGCGCGTGGTCCGTCAACCGATCCAGCAAGGACGGTTGCAGCCGCTCGCGGCCCTTCAAGCCCGACATGGGCTACTCGGGGCCGGCTTCGACCGGCGTGATCGTGAGCTTGCGCAGGTCCATCAACGCGGTTTCAGCGCTGTCAGTCACCAGCACGCGCTGACCCAGCGGCAACGACCAGTCGTCGCTCGCATCATGCCAATCCGTACCGCGCGAGAGGGCCAGCGCGGCCTCGGTTGCGGTGGCGGAGCCGGGATAGCGCGTCGGTATGAAACCAACCGCGGTGCCCCCGTTGCTCCAGGTAAAATTCGCCGGCATCCAGACCTGATCGCGCAGATCGGCCGGGGCCTCGCAGGTTACCGATTTCAGGCGGGCGAACGGCACCCACATGTAGTTGCCATTCACGAACACCTCAAGCACCGGCCCGAGCCGCGGGTCAGCGTCGGCGATCCATGCGAAAGGTTCGTCATTCAGCGTGCCACTGGTTTCGGGCGCGCCCTCAAATGCCTTGTCGCGCAGTTGGGCAGCCTCATCCATCCGGCCGGTACCGAGCAGCTTGGTTGCCTCCATCAGCAGCGGCAACCACTCGCCGGGATCACCGAGCACGGTGGGGGACCGCTCACCGCGGAAAACCTTTTCGCGCAAAATCTCGCAACGGATGGCGGACTGGTAGACCTGCGACATCGGCAGTGCGATCGGATCGAGCTCCGACGCAGTGGTCAACTGCGTCAAGGCCCGATCCCATTCGCCGGTTACGCAGAACATCTGAAAGAGGAAGGTGCGCAATCGCGCATCGCGGGGCGCCTTGCGAACCTCCTTCTTCAGCAGTTCCAGAGCACCCCGGAGGTCGCCGGAGCGAAGTGTTTCTCGAGCGTCCACGGGGTGCGTCTCTGGTAGGCTTACGTGATCAGGTTCGACAGATTGTCGTCAGCAGTGTTCTTGACGCGGTTCCAACCACGGGTGGTCGGCGCCTCGAAGCTGCCATCGGGCTTCTGCACGGCGTACTGGATGGTGAGGCCGCCGTATTCGAAGGTGATGGTTTCCTTCGGCGACTCATCATCATGCGCCCAGCTCATGGTCTTCACGGCCACCAGCTTGAAGGTGAAGGCCAGGAAGAACATGCCCGAAGCGCCCGTGCCGGCGCTCTTGCGCATGCCGAGGCCAACCTGCTTGTAGGGCTTGCCCGAGCAGGAAGCCTGGTAGAACGCGGTCGACGCGCTGTCGATCTTGCGGGTGATCGAGAACGGGTTGAACGTGATCTTGCCGGCACCGGCGCCGCTGCTCTGCGAGCCGATGTTCAGGACCTGCTCGATATCGAAGCTGTAGTCTTCGACTTCGCACACACCCTTAGTGAACTTCGTGTCCGCCTGGGCGGCCGCGCCGAGGAACGGCTTGGCGATGTCAGCGGGCTCGCCGGTCTGGCCGGTGAGAACCACCTGCGATTCGAACTGCAGGTATTTGCTGTCGTAGCCCTGGAAGTACATATAGGAGTCAATAGCCATGGGAAGGTCTCCTTAGTTTGCTGGATAGCTTGTTTTGACGAACACGCGAGGTTATTTCGGCATCCGCGACACAAGACGAAGCGATACGCTCAGGCCTTCAAGCTGGTAGTGCGGCTTGAGGAAGAACTTCGAGCTGTAGTAGCCCGGGTTTTCCTCGTTCTCCTCCACCAGCACCACGCCTTCGGCCAGCGGATGGGTCGCTTTGTATTCGACCGAGCTGCTGTCCGGGCTGGAGTCGACGTACTGGTTGAGCCAAGCCTGCAACCAAAGCTGCAGTTGGTTCTTCGTCATCGAGGCGCCGATCTTGTCGCGCACCATGCACTTCAGGTAGTGCGCGAAACGGCAGCTCGCGAACAGGTAGGGCAGGCGCGCCGCCAGATTGGCGTTCGCCGTCGCGGCCGGATCGTCATAGGCCTGCGGCTGCTGCAGGGACTGCGCGCCGATGAAGGCGGCGAAGTCCGAGTTCTTCTTGAAGATCAACGGCATGAAGCCGTTCTTCGCCAGTTCCGCCTCGCGACGGTCGCTGATGGCGATTTCGGTCGGGCACTTCATCGCCACGCCGCCATCTTCGTCCGGGAAGGTGTGCGCCGGCAGACCCTCGACGGCGCCGCCGCTCTCGATGCCGCGGATGTTCGAGCACCAGCCGTAGAGCTTGAAGGCGCGGGTGATGTTGGTCGCCATCGCGTAGGCCGAGTTGCACCAGGCATAGTTCTCGGAGGCGCCACCGGCGGTATCCTCCTCGAAGGCGAACTCCTCGACCGGCTCGGTCGCGGCGCCATAGGGCAGGCGGGCGAGGAAGCGCGGCATGGTCAGGCCGATGTAGCGGGCATCGTCGCTCTCGCGCAGCGAGCGCCAGGCGGCGTATTCCGGGGTCTGGAAAATCTTGGTCAGATCACGCGGGTTCGACAACTCCGACCAGGTCTCCATCTGCAACACCGACGGCGCCGCGGCAGCGATGAACGGCGCATGGGCGGCCGCCGCAACCTGGGCAATGTCGGCCAGCAGCTGCGTGTCCTGCGGGCTGTGGTCGAAGTAGTAATCGCCAACCAGGGCGCCGAACGGCTCGCCGCCGAACTGGCCGAACTCTTCTTCGTAGAGGCGCTTGAAGACCGGGCTCTGATCCCACGCCGTGCCGCGGAACTTCTTCAGCGTGCGGCCCAGCTCCTTCTTGGAGATGTTGTAGACCTTGATCTTCAGCGTCTCGTCAGTCTCGGTGTTGTTGACGAGATAGTGCACGCCGCGCCACGCGCTTTCGAGCTGCTGGAAATCCTCATGGTGGATGATGAGGTTGATCTGTTCCGTCAGCGTCGCGTCTATCGCCTTGATCATTGCGGCGATCGAGCCGAGCGCATCGTCGGAAACCAGGGTCGTGTTGGCCAGCGCCTGCTGGGCCAGCGTTTTGACCGCGACTTCGACCGCACTCTTGGCGGTATCGCTCTTGGGCCGGAATTCGCGCGTCAGCAGCGAGTCGAACTCGCTGAGACTGGAAGTGGACGTGCCGGCTTCGGTGTTGAGTTGCGTGGCGGACATGGATTACTCCCCCTTTCCGTCGGCGGCGGGCTGTGCGGCCAGGGACTGCAGCAGCGCCGGATCGTTCAGCACCTTGTTGATCAGTTCCTCGGCGCCCGACTTGCCATCCATATAGGTCAACAGGTTGGAAAGCTGGGTGCGCGCCTCGAGCAGCTTGTTGAGACTGTCGACTTTCTTGGCCACCGCAGCCGGCGAGAAGTCATCCATGCTCTCGAACGTGATGTCGACGGCAACATTGCCTTCGCCCGTCATCGTGTTCGGCACCATGAACGCCACCCGGGGCTTCATCGCCTTCATGCGACTGTCGAAATTATCGACGTCGATCTCCAGCATCTTGCGGTCCGCCACCGGCGGCAGCGGATCGGCGGGCTTGCCCGACAGATCCGCCATGACCCCCATGACGAACGGCAGCTGCATCTTCTTCTCAGCACCGTATGTTTCAACATCGTACTCAATCTGCACGCGTGGTGCCCGATTGCGTGCGATAAACTTCTGACTGCTCGACTTTGCCACGACCTAGCGTCCTTCCCTCTCGTTGCAAACCATATCGCATACTTGCGGCTTGTAATCTGTGAACAAGATCACATTCCGTTGCTTCTGCCTCGCCTCACGGCAAAGTCATAAGCCAGGCACTCGATCTCACATCCTTGATCACCCGTAGCCATCCGGCGGCGGCCCCGCGATCACCTGCGCCTGGCCCAGGCCATCTGGAGCAAGATCACGCAGAATGTCGAGAAACTCCATCGTCGCCAGGCGCCGCGCCCTGTCTATCAGCATCGGCAACGGGCTCGATGGTTCATTGCTGCGAAAATACGACGACGCAAGCTCAAGCAGATACAGCGCATCGTCGCGGCTGGATACAGACGAAACCGAGCGGATATTGAACGCCCCCCGCCCACCGCCCTGCCGCCGCACGCCGGCCGCCGGCATTTCGGCATAGTCATCGCCGCCGCCGTCAGCCTCGCCGCCCGCATCCTGCGGCAGTTCCTCCTCGGGCGCGTCGGTCGCTACCTCGAAGAACTTCAACTCCTTCTGGATGTCGGTCAGCATCTTGCGCAGATTGGTGAAATCCGGCGCATTGCCGTAGCCCGCCTGCGCATCGAACGCACTGGGGATCTTGCTGACTTCCTCGACCGAGCGGTCCACGCCATCGCGCAACAACTGCAAACGTTCCGGATTGGTGCGGTTGAAGGCACCTCGGATCATCGCCTCGCTCGGCTTGTCGTGGCCTTCCTCGACATCGATGGTGCCGCGGAAAATCGCGATGTCACGGAACCGGATCGGCCCCGTTTGCGGCGAGGCGGCCAATGTCAGGTCTCGCATCGAACGCAGCACGTTGGCCGGATCCTGCAAGCGGAACAATGCGTTGGACCGCAGCGTCGGATCGTTGTCGTCTTCCGGGTCAAGCTGCGGATGAACGTGATCCCAGCGATTTTCGAGCTGCATGCGGATCTGCGACAGCACCGAGGCGAAATCCGCCATGCCGGTCAGGTTGAGCTTGGCAATGGCCAGATGTGTCATAACCCGCAGGTCGCGCGTGCGTTCCTGCAGGGATTCCGCTAGGGCGACCGCCTGTTTCCAGTCCGGCGGCTCGGCCGGGATTATGGTATCGCCGTATTGCTGCTCGGGCTTGCCGCGCGCGGCCCGCTCGAGCGCGCCAAAATCGGGATCGTTCTCAAGATTTTCGCCCGCCGGCGCGTCGTCCGACAGGTCAGGCAGCAGCGTCACTTCTTCAAGCGCCACGTCAAACGCTCCCCAGGTCGGCACGGTTTGGAGTGCCCTGGCCTGGCGCTATGGCCATGACTGGGCCGCGCGTCCCGGCATGTCCGCAAATCACAGTCATGACCCCCCGCATATTGCCCAACGCAACATCCTCATTCTGCCAGCGTATGCGCACTGCTGTCCAGCATCATGACGAACCGGCAGTATGGTTGATGCACCCATAGACGCGCAGTGGCACCCAGTTGTCCTGTCATTCGGACGGATGCCGAACGTGCCGCGATCGACGAGAACCGGCGACCGTCATGGCACGACATGGATTTGTCCGTTGCGCAGCCCGCCGCTCCGCCGCTACGTAGGTACAGATTAGTGGAGCGGGATGACCATGCTAAAAAACCTCGAGCATCACGAACACGCAGAACACATGGCGCACGGTCATGGGCACGGCGACGAGGGTGGCCACTCCAAGGGCGAACACAACAGCCAGATGGCCGCCCTGCTGGTGGCGGTGCTGGCGGCGGGGCTTGCCATCACCGAGCAGGGGGCGAGGCACGCCGAAATCCGGGTGCAGCAGAACGCCATCTTCGCAGCCGATACCTGGTCGCAATACCAGGCCAAGTCGACCCGCGGGACGTTCTCAAAGGACCTTGGCGACCTGATGTCCGCGCTTGGTCCGGCTGAGCCCGCCGTGATGGAGCGGCGCGCGAAGGTCATGGAAAGCCTCAAGCGCGACCAGGAGCGCTTCGAGAATGACCCCAAGGACGGCAAGAAGGCGATTGCCAAGCGCGCCGAGGAGTTCGAGCACGAGCGCGATCATTCGCTTGAACAGACCCATGCCTACCACAACGGTGCGGCGGCGATGGAGCTCGGCATTGTGCTGTCGACCGCCTCGGCGATCACCAAGTCCCGCATGCTGGTGCGCATTGCCCTGGGGCTTGGCATCGTGGGCTTTATTCTCGCGGTGCTGGCCTATGTGGCGCCGGAATACGGCGCCCTGTAACGCGCCGCTGCCGGCTCAACCGTCGGTAAAGCCGAACCCGCCGCTCACCATTGCCGCCATGGTGTGCGGCCCCGGCAATCCGCTGCAACGCAGATGCATCGGCGGCACCCGCTCGGACCCGCGACACCACCAGGCCGACTGATCGGCGCCGGGAAGGTGCGGGCTGCTGTCAGCGAGAGCATCGATGTTGTCGTCGGGCCATTCGCCGTCAAGCGCCAGCCGCCAGTGCCCGGAGGGGTGGTTCGCGCCGGCGATGGCCGGCGGCGCGCCAAGGTCCAGCAGTGCCGCATCGAGCGCGTCCGGATCGAACCCGTCATCCAGCGCGCCCACCGTGAGTGCCTCGGCGCCGCGGGACCAGCGCGCCAATATGGTGCGATCGCCGGCATTCGGGCCGGCGGCGGCAATCACGCTGAACGGGAAAAATCGGCCAACCCGATCGGCACTCGCCACCAGCACGCCCGCCGCGCCGTAGGGCGGCACCAGCGACGCGCCGAGGGCGAAGTGCCAGAGCGGCGCGGTCAGCCAGTCATCGGGCCAGGAGCTGCAGAGGGCCTCGCGCGCGGCGACCGTCAGCCCCGCCAGCCAGTCCTCCCAGCCGGGATGCAGCGCCGGCGGCACCCGCCGGCCGATGAAATCGCCGCGCCCCGGCACTTTGCCGAAAAAGCCCGGCCCTGCGAATTCTACCATGCGCCGTCTCCCGGAGACTGCAACGATATCGTTATCACATTTATCACCCGCATGCGTGTCACCGGCCCCTCCCCGCTTCGTCCGGGCATGTGGCACGGCACCAGCCCCGGCCCGACTGTGACGGACACGCCTGCCGTGCGCAATTGCCCGCCGGCATTGCGGGTGGTTCCGGTCACGGCTTCACAACAAAGTCATGTTTGCGTATGCCGCAACAAAACGATGGGATGCGGCTGGAATCTCCCCGAATTCACAACAACGCACGTGAGTCTTGCGATTCCCAAGCCGCATCCGGTAACAATCGCGTCCTTGCCGCTCCATGTTTGCGGCGGCATTGTGCGGTCAAATCTGGAGGCAACGCGATGTCCGGTGTGGCTGAAGACAAACGGTCGTGGATAAAGTCGGTGCTTGGGGTGGAACTCGCCGGCGGTAGCCAGGGCGATGCGCCCCAGGCGAAAGGGCCGGCCCAGGGCGGGACGGACGACGGCGAGGATGCTCCCAACGCCAGGCTGCCGGGCTTCCTTGGCACCATCCAGGATGGCGTCACCAGCGGGGTCAAGGCGATCGGCGAGGTCGCCTCAACGGTCAGCCATGCCGTCGGGATCGACCAGGTGGCCTACGCGCTCGGCGCCAGTGCCTCCTCCGGCATGGCCAAGGATAGCGACAAGGACGTGCTGGCCGCGCTCAAAGGGCTCGCCGATGGCATCGCCGACCTCAAGAAGGCCGGCTTCGACACCAAGCAACTCGAAGCCCGGCACAAGGAACTGTCTGACTACGAGGTGGCCGCGACAAAGTTCGATACCGACGACAAGCGGTTCAAGGCGTTCGACAAGATCAAAAAGCAGGCCGGCGAGGCGCTCGACCAGTCCAAGGAGTTGCTCAAGCAGCTCAAGGCGGTGATGGGCGAAAGCAAGGACCCGCCGACCGACGAGCAGAAGGCTGCCGTCTACAAGAAGTCGATCGAGGATCTCTACAAGATCTCGATCGAGGTGGCGCCCGGCATGACCAACACGCATTTCGACAAGATGTTCGACATGTTCGCCTCGGTGCCGAAGGATCATGTGAAGCAGGATTCGCTGAAGAAGCTGCTCTACAGCAAGACCGGTGGCGGGCTGTACTACAGTTCCAGCGGCAAGATCGAGATGGGCGATTTCGGCGCCGCCGACGGCGAGGAAGATTACGAAATCGGCGGCAAGACGGTGAAGGCGAACTCGCACGACGTGACGGCACTGCACGAGGTGGGCCATGCGGTCGACCAGGAGCATGGGCTGATGAGTTCCAACAAGGACAAGGCCGGGTGCGGCGGCTGGAAGGACGAGAACGCTTCGAGCGTGACCACCACATTCGTTGCCCACCTCAAGACCAACGGCGGGTTCAGCGAGACGGTGACCCAGGAGATGCTGACCAACGCGGTGAATGCGGCCCTGACCAGCGGGGACACCACCCAGCCGGATGGTTTCCCGGATGATGACTGGCAGAAGATCATCGGCTTCCTCGTCGACAAGTGCCTGCGCCAGCGGCCGGGCCAGTCGCCGTGGTTCAAGGATGCCATCGTGGTCGGCGATCGCGGCTACACGCAGAGTTCCACGAAGCAGTGGTACAGCTACCTCGCGTCGTCGCGCACCTCCACGCTGGTCAACAAGTATCAGTGGCGCTCGCCGCCCGAGTGGTTCGCCGAGGTCTATGCCATTACCTGGCTCAAGAAGAAGAAGCCGCCGTCGGCGGTCGATTCCTCGGTTGCGAAATACATGTGGCAGGAGGGGTCCTGACCATGTCCGCCCCCCGCCTCCGGCAAGGAGCCTAGGCCATGTCGATTTTTCATCCCGCCACACTGATCTGCCCGAACTGCAGCACGGCCAACACGGTGGAACGCAACGCCAGCGTCAACGCCGATCGGCGGCCGGACCTGCGCGATGCGGTGCTGGACGGGTCGTTCCAGGCGACCGAGTGCACCAAGTGCGGCACCGCGCTGCGGCTGCCGCCGCACCTCACCTATATGGATTTGCAGCGCAAGCAGTGGATCCTGGCGCATGAGCCTGACCATCTCGACGAATGGCCGCAGACCGAGGCGGCGGCGCGGGACACCTATGCCCGCAGCTTCGGCGACCAGGCGCCGGAGATGGCGCGGCGGTTGGGTGCGGGCATTCATCCGCGCATTGTGTTCGGCTGGATGGCACTGCGGGAGAAGTTGATCTGCGACGAACTCGGCCTCGATGATACCTCGCTCGAACTGCTCAAGATGGCGGTGATGACCACGGTGGATAAGCCGCCGATCGCCGATCAGACCGAGTTGCGGCTGGTGGGTGGCAATGAGGAGGCGCTTGAGTTGTCCTGGGTGGTGACGGCTACCGAGGAGAGGCTCGCCGATTTGTCGGTGCCGCGGGATATCTATGATGGCGTGGCCGGCGATACCGAGGCGTGGGAGGATGTGCGCGAGAAGTTCGACGGCAAGTTGCTGGTCGATCTGCGGCGGTTCGTGGCGGGGTCGGTGGCCTAGCCGAACAAGGTGGTCGCGAGCACGCGCTTGGCCTCGGCGATGATCGGCGCGCGTTCGGCTTCGGTTTGTTCGAAGGCGAATGCGAGCAGACGGTCGCCGATTTCGATGGCGACGCGCAGGCGCAGTTCGAATGTGTCGGTGATGTCCATTCCGTAGGCCTCGGTGAGGAAGCTGCGGACCATTTCGGAGACTTCGCCGGAGCCGGCATAGGCATCGCGGGTGGGGCGGCTGACATAGCGGCCGCCACCGGGGGCGCCGAATGCCACGGTGCGGAAATCGGCGTGGGTGGCGAGGTATTCCGCGAACGCGTCGATAATGGCGCCGAGGAAGGCTGTTGGGTCGGGCGGGAAGGCCAGCATGATGCGGGCGGCCATTGCCTCCTGGAAAGCTTCCATGTGGCGCAGCGCGATGGCGTCCACGATGGCCTGCTTGTCCGGGAAGAAGCGGTAGAGGGCGCCGACCGAGACCTGCGCGGCGGCGGCGATGCCGGCGGTGGTCAGCATTTCGACCGACTGGCCCTGCCCCAGCAAGGCCGCCGTCGCGGTCAGCACCTTCTGCACGGTCTCCTGGCTGCGGCCCTGGACCGGCGTGCGACGCGTGGCTTGTGATGATGACGCTGACATTTTGGTTGACGCTGTCCGGCTCGATGAATAGAACGCGACGTCTCATTCGCATTTCGAGGGCGCCATGTCCATTCCCCTGCACCAGGCTCTTCGCGTTGGCGCCTATGTCGTCAAGCAGCATCTCTTCGGCCGCAAGCGGTATCCGCTGGTGCTGATGCTGGAGCCGTTGTTTCGCTGCAACCTGGCGTGTGCCGGGTGCGGCAAGATCGATTATCCGGCGGAGATCCTGAACCAGCGGCTTTCGGTGGCGGAATGCCTCGAAGCGGTGGATGAGTGCGGTGCTCCGGTGGTGGTGATCGCCGGTGGCGAGCCGTTGCTGCATAAGGAAATCCATGAGGTGGTGCAGGGCATCATCGCGCGGAAGAAGTATGTCATCGTCTGCACCAACGCGCTGCTGCTGGAAAAGAAGATGGAGTTGTTCAAGCCGAACAAG
>CAIMWH010000286.1 GCA_903845065.1 uncultured Rhodospirillales bacterium
ATGGCGCGCGCCGACAAGTTCGGCCTGGCGCAGTTGCACCAGCTGCGCGGGCGCGTCGGGCGCGGGGCAGCGGCGAGCTTCTGCCTGCTATTGCATGACGAGGACCTGCCGGAAAACGCCCGCCGCCGCCTCACGTTGCTGCGCGACACCGAGGACGGCTTCCGCATCGCCGACGAGGATTTCCGCCTGCGCGGCGGTGGCGATTTGTTGGGCACCCGCCAATCCGGCACGCCGGGCTGGCGCATCGCCGATCCCATCGAGGATGAGGGGTTGCTGCACATGGCCGGGCGGGATGCCGAACTGCTGCTCCAGAAGGACCCGCGGCTCAATGCCACCGAGCGGGGGCGGGCGGCGCGCACGCTGTTGCGGTTGTTTGATTTGACGGCGGCGTTTCGGACGTTGCATTCGGGGTAGGTAGGGAAGGCTTCATTTTTCGGAAAAAGAAGCAAAAGCGGTTAGGATTGGTTTATGCGTTGCATCGCCCGGCTTCTCATGTTTGCCATCCTGCCGCTGATCGTGGCCGCGGGGCCGCGCGATGATTTCGATCGCCCGCTGGCGGTGCGGCACGTCGACCTTGGGCCCTCCGAAACCAGCCCGGCGCAGCACTCGGAAGTGCGCTGCCACGACTATCCGCACTTCACCGTCAAGGAAATCGACGAGCGGGAGGTGGGGGCCGCACAACTCTCTATCCTGCCGCGCACCGGCGCCGCACCGCCATGCCGGCGTGCCAACCTGCCCGGCGAGCAAGTGATCGCGGAAGACGTCTGGCAGGGCTACTTCGCCGGCGCGTGGGGCGACATGGCGGTATTCGATGCCGCCGACGGCGTGAACGGGGCAATGGCGTTCGCCATCTTCCGCCCCGGCGACTCCAAGCCGCGCTACACCGCCGCGGCCTTCGGCTCCCCCGCCTTTACCCCCGCGCCAGGCGGCGGCGTGCTGCGCTTCAGCCGGATGGTGGCCGGGGACTGCTCGGTGGTGATTGACGGCGCCGCCTGCGCGCAGCGCATCGCCGCTGCCGCCGGGGTGGCCCCGATCAAGGTGGAGGCCTGCCGCGCCGGATACGATGCCGAGAAGCGGGCCATGGCGCGTGCCCGGTGCGCCGACCGCAAGCGCTCGGATGCCGCCTGCATCGCGGCCGAACTGTCCGGCATGGCGTCCTGGGATGCCTCGCCCAGCGTGCTGGCGATCCCGTTCGCGGTAACGTTTCGAGACGGAACCGCCGATGCGAGGCCACAGGGTGCCCCCACGGCATGTCGTCCGGCTGACTAACCGCCTGGCGTAACGGCTAAATATCCTGTCATTTCCGGATGATGCCGCGGCAAGCTTGCCTCGGCCATGAAGGGTTGCGTTGGCGGGCGATTGCGTTATCTCACTGGTCCGTCTGAACCAACCGGGGGAAAGCACGGGTGACGGCCCTGATCGAGATCGATGGCCTGACGAAGCGCTTTGGCGGCTTCACGGCGGTGGATAATGTTTCCTTTACAGTGGCACGCGGCGAGGTGCTCGGCTTCCTCGGCCCCAACGGCGCCGGCAAGTCCACCACCATGCGGATGCTCGCCGGCTTCATGACGCCGACGTCCGGCACCGCGCGGATTTGCGGGCATGACGTGCAGGGCGACTCGCTTGCCGCCCGCAAGGCGCTCGGCTTCCTGCCCGAGGGCGCGCCGACCTATCCCGACATGACGGTGCAGGGCTTCCTGCACTTCGTGGCCGCCGTGCGCGGCTTCAATGGCAGCGAGGCGGCGGACCGGGTGAGCCACGCCATCGGGCTCACCACGTTGCAGGGCGTGCGGCTGCAACCGGTCGAGACGCTGTCCAAGGGCTTCAAGCGCCGCGTCGGCCTTGCGCAGGCGTTGCTGCACAACCCGCCGGTGCTGGTGCTCGATGAACCCACCGACGGGCTTGATCCCAACCAGAAGCATGCGGTGCGCGAACTCATCGCCAGCTTGTCCGCCGAGAAGGCGATCGTGATTTCCACCCACATCCTCGAAGAGGTTGACGCGGTGTGCTCGCGGGCCATCATCATCGCCGGTGGCCGCATCGTGGCCGATGGCACGCCGGCCGAGCTTGAGAAGCGCCACCCGTCCGGCAAGCTGGATGACGTGTTCCGCGATCTCACCATGCCGCGTGACCCCTCCAAGCAGCAGGCTGCCTGACCCATGCGCAATATCTGGATCGTCGCCAAGCGCGAACTGGCGGCCTACTTCGCCACGCCCGTCGCGGTGGTGTTCATCGTGATCTTCCTCGCCCTGCAGGGCGTGCTGACGTTCAACCTGGGCAATTTCTTCGATCGCAACCAGGCCGACCTTGCGCCGTTCTTCAACTTCCTGCCTTGGGTCTATTTGCTGCTGATCCCGGCGCTGACCATGCGATTGTGGGCGGAGGAACGCCGGCTGGGCACCATCGAACTGCTGCTGACGCTGCCGATCACCCAGGGGCAGGCGGTGGTGGGCAAGTTCCTCGCCGCCTGGGCGTTCTGCGCCATCGCGCTGGCGCTGACGTTCCCGTTCATCATCCTGGTCAACGTGCTCGGCCGGCCGGACAACGGGGTGATCGCGACGGGCTATGCCGGCGGATTGCTGGTGGCAGGCGCCTTCCTCTCGGTGGGCGCGGCGCTGTCGGCGGCGACCAAGAACCAGGTGATCGCCTTCGTGCTGGGCGTTGCGGTGTGCTTCGTCTTCGCGGTGGCATCCTACCCGCTGGTGACGGATTTCCTGGCAAAGTCCTCGCCCGTTCTGGCCGAGGCGGCGCGGCGGCTTTCGGTGGCGGAGCGGTTCCAGGGCTTTACCCGGGGCGTGGTCTCGCTGCGCGACCTCATCTACTTCGCCTCGTTCATCGGGTTCTGGTTGTTCCTGAACACGGTCATCGTCGAACACCGCAAGGCAGATTGAACCATGCGTCGTTTCACCTCCTCCCTTCTCGGCGTGCTGGCGGTGCTGGCGATCCTGGTCGGCATCAATGTGCTGGCCGAAACCCGGCTTGGCCGCGCCCAACTCGATCTCACCCAGCAGAAGCTCTACACGCTGAATGACGGCACCCGGAAAATCCTCGGCGGGCTGAAGGACCCGGTGACGCTGCGGCTCTATTATTCGCGCGCACTTGGCGGCCGCATCCCAATGTATGGCGCCTATGCTGACCGGGTGCGCGAAATGCTGCGCGAATATGCGTCGGTCGCGGACGGCAAGATCAAGCTCGAATACTTCGACCCCGAGCCCTTCTCCGATACCGAGGACCGCGCGCTGGCCTATGGGCTGCAGGGCGTGCCGGTCGACCAGGGTGGCGAGCAGGTCTATTTCGGCCTCGCCGCCTCCAACCTGCTGGATGACGAGCGCACCATCCCGTTCTTCCAGCCGGAGCGCGAGCGGTTCCTCGAATTCGACCTCACCAAGCTGATCTACGAGTTGTCCAACCCCAAGCGCCCGGTGATGGGCGTGCTGTCCTCGCTGCCGCTCGATGGCGATCCGCGCATGATGATGATGATGCGTGGCCAGCCCGGTGCCGGGGCGCCCTGGGTCTCGATGCTGCAACTGCGGCAGTCCTTCACGGTGAAGAACGTGCAGCCGGATGTGCAGGTGATCGATCCTGATATTCAGGTGCTGCTGGTGGCCCACGCGCAGAACCTGTCGGACAACGCGCTTTATGCGATCGACCAGTTCGTCATGCGCGGCGGGCGGTTGATGGCCATGGTTGACCCGCACAGCGAGGGGCAGGCCTCCGCACCCAACCCGACCGGCCAGCCGGTCACCGAGACGTCCAGCGATCTCAAAAAGCTGTTTGACGCCTGGGGCATCGAATACGACAGCAAGCAACTCGTCGGCGATATCACCGGCGCGTGGCGGGCGCGGGCCAATGCAACCGACCGGGTGCAGGCGGTGGACTACCTCGCCTGGTTCAATATCCGCGACGGGCTGAACCATGAGGACCCGGCGACGGCCGATCTCAGCCAGGTGACGGTGGCCTCCACCGGGTTCCTGCGTAAGAAGGCCGGTGCGGACATCACCTTCACGCCGCTGCTCAGCACCAGCGCCAAGGCCGGGCCACTGGCGCTGGATCAGGTGAAGACCTTCCCCGATCCGGCCAAGATCCTCGGCAGCTTCAAGAGTGAGGGCGGGCCCTATGTGATCGCGGCGCGGGTGCGCGGCGTTCTGAAATCGGCGTTCACCGGCCCGCCGGAACCGCCCAAGGGCCCCAACGGGGTGGAGGGCAAGCGGCCGGACAACTTCCCCGCCTACATCGCGCAGACCGTGCAGCCCGCCAATCTCGTGGTCGCCGCCGACAGCGATATCCTGGCCGATCGCTTCTGGGTGCGGGTGCAGGATTTCTTCGGCCAGCAGGAGGCGACACCCTTCGCCGACAACGGCCCGTTCGTCGCCAACCTGCTCGGCACGCTGGCAGGCGGGGATGCGCTGATCGGCCTGCGCAGCCGTGGCGCCGCGCTGCGGCCGTTCGATCTTGTGGACAACATGCAGCGCGATGCCGAGGCGCGCTATCGCCAGACCGAGCGCACCTTGCAGGCCCATCTCGACGAGACCCAGAAGAAGCTGACCGAACTGCGCACCGGGCGCGGCGAGCAGGGCGCCAACGCGGTGATCAGCGAGCAGCAGCGGGTGGCCATCGACGACCTCCGCAAGGACATCACCGCCACGCGGGTGAAACTGCGCAATGTGCAGCTTGAACTGCGGCGCGACATCCTGCGGCTTGAGTCGACGCTGCGCTTCTTCACCATCATCGCCATTCCGGCCCTGCTCACCATCATCGCCGTCGGCCTCGGGCTGGTCCGTCGCCGCCGGCGCGCTGTGGCGCGGGCCTGAGGGGGGAGGGGACCATGCAGCAACGCACCAGCCTTGTTCTTGTCGCCGCCGCCGTGGTGGCCCTCGGCGCCGCCTGGCAGTTCGGCCTGCGGGGCGCGCCGTCAAGCGAAGTGGAGGTCGCGGCCGGCTCGCTGGTGTTTCCGGGCCTTGCCGCCAAGCTCGGTGGTGTCACCCGGGTGGAGATCCAGAGCAAGGGCGTGACGCTTGCCATCGCGCGGGGCAAGGAGAAATGGGGCCTCGCCGATCGGGCCGGCTTCCCGGTGCAGCAGGACAAATTGCGCGAACTGCTGACGGGGCTCACCGAACTGCGCGTCACCGAGGCGCGGACCTCCGATCCCGAGCAGTACTCGCGCCTCGGCGTGGAAGACCCCGGATCGCCTACCGGCACCTCCAACCTCGTCCGCCTGCTCGGCGGCGATGGCAAGCCGGTTGCCGAACTGATCGTCGGCCATCGCCGAGTGCGCACCCAGGGCAATGTGCCCGAGACCATCTTCATCCGCCGGCCCGGCCAGACGCAGTCCTGGCTGGCCGAGGGGCGGGTGCCGGCCGACGCCGATCCGCAACTGTGGTTCGAGCGCGATATCGCCAACATCGCCGGCGCCAAGGTGGCCAAGGTGGTCTCCACCCGTGGTGACACCACGCTGGAATTCACGCGCGAGGGCGACAAGTTCGTGCTCGCCGCGCCCACCGAGCATCCCAAGCTCGATGACTACCGCGTCGAGGATGTCAGCCGCGCGATGGAATCGCTCACGCTGACCGATGTGCGGCCAGCCGCCGAACAGCCGGGCGAGAAGATCGGCACCGCGGTGCTCACCACGACGGACGGCATGACCGTGACCGTCACGGTGTTCCGTGCCGACAAGGACATCTGGGCCCAGTTCGCCGCCACCGGCACCGGGGAGGGCGCGAAGGCCGCCACCGATTTGCAGGCGCGGGTGGCCGGATGGGCGTACCAGGTGGGGTCCTGGAAGGAGAAATCCTTCGTGCCGACCCTCGATGACCTCAGGGCCAGCGAACCCGAGAAGCCGGACCCCGCAAAGCCGGCGGCGGACGGGGGGGAGTGAGCCGGGAATACCCTGCCCGTCCCATCGTCGGGATCGGGGTGGTGGTGCTGCGACCGGTGCTCCTCGGTGCCGGCGAGGTGTTGCTGGTGCGGCGTGGCAAGGCGCCCAATATCGGCATGTGGAGCCTGCCAGGCGGGGCCCAGGAAGTGGGCGAGACCGCCGAGGACGCGGCGCGGCGGGAGTTGCTGGAGGAAACCGGCGTCACCGTCGGGCCGCTGCACCTGGCCGCCAACGTCGACAGCATTACCCGCGATCCGGATGGGCGGGTGCGCTACCATTACACCATCCTCGATTTCGCCGCCCGCTGGGAAAGCGGCGAGGCCAGCGGCGCCAGCGATGCGGCCGAAGCGCTGTGGGCGCCGCTTGACAGTCTGGAGCCATTCCGGCTGTGGACTGAGGCCCATCGTGTAATCGCCATCGCGCGCCGCCTGCTGGAGCTTTAATGGCCGCGGCTGTGAACTGCATTACAGGTACTCATCTGGCGTAAAAGGCGGCTCCGCGCTAGGAACGCCGGATGAAAGTCATTTTGTTGTTGCTGCTTCTCGGATTCGCCGGCGGTTTCTTCCTGCCAGGACAGCAGGAAGGCACCGACACGCCCTGCGCCGCGCTTGATGTGCGGATGCGGCGGCTGTTGGATGGGGAACTGGCGAAACTGCCCGCCAACAGCAATCCGAAAGTGCAGGACGCCATCGCCGCCGCGAAGACCCAGGCACCGGGCGGAAGCGCCGTCGCCGGCATCGTGCGCGCGAAACTGCCGTTCCTGCCGGCCGAGCCGGCCTGCGCCGCGGCCTATTGGCTGACAGTCTACCAGCCCGACCTGCGGGTGCTCGCTCCGGCGTTGCTGCCGCGCGGCTAGCGGTTGGGGACTGGCGCTCAGAACTTGTAGGTGAAGGTGAGCGCGGCGGACTGGTCGATGGTCGACTCCGCGCCGCGCGACATCGTCGCCGAAACCCCGGCCTGGGCGCCCACCAGCACATGGCCGTTGAAGCCGGGGATGGCGTACTGCACCTGCCCGCCGATGCCGACCTGCCCAGTTGGCGCCCATTCGAGTTTGCCGGTGAGAGTTTGCTGGGCCCTGGCTGCACCGCCCACCGCGGACAGCAGCGGCCCGGCGGTCAAGGCGCCCTCCAGGAAGGACTTCACCCAGGCAAGTTGGATGCCGGCGAAGGCGGATTGCGGGATTTCGGGCTTGTCCTTGTCGTCGGCAAAAATGGTGATGGCGGCGGTGGCGCCGATTTCGAAACCGTCCTTGTCATCGGCATGGAACGCCACGTTCAGCGTGCCGGCGATCTGGTGGGCGGGCTGGTCGACGCTGTGGCCGCCGCTGGCGGTATCATGGGTGGTTTGCGGGATGAAGCTGTAGCCGAGTTGCATCGACACGCTGGGCACCCCGCCGCCGGGCTTGGACGGGTTGGCGCCCGGCGCACGGGGGATCTGCGCCACCAGGTGGGCCGCCACCTGCCGCGCCACACGGTCCTTGGTGATGACATCCGCCGCATTGCCGCCGCTCGGCAGGCTGGCGAGGCGGCCGGCGGCGACGATGGTGTCGGTCACCTTGTCCAGCTTGGTCGTCTTGTCGCCGAACATCACGGTGGCGCCCGAACCGTCCCCGTTGATGTCCGGGCCGAGCTTGTTGGTGGCGAGATACTGCTTGATCCAGGCATCGGCCTCGTTCGCATCCGTCACCGTCTTCATGATGGCGGCCTGGTTCGCGGGGCTGTTGAGGTCGAGGTTGATGGGCGTTCCCTGCGGTGCGTCGCGGCGGGCGGGTTCGTCCGCGTCGGCGGGAGGGCTCGCCACGAGATGGCCGAGGTCAAGCCCGATCAGGGATTTGAGGTAGTCGATCTTCTCGGGTGTTGCTCCGGCCATCGCCCGCTCCCATTTCGCCACGTGCAATCTAACAAGTCGCCGCCGCGCAACGAATACAATTTGGCGAGATATCGGCCGGTTGACCGCTCCGCGCGGTGCGACCACACAATGGCCCACGCGGCACGCCATCCCTTCACCGAAGCCGCGACAAGAACGAGGAACGCCCAATGCTCGGCCTGATGCAGGACCAACCGCTTCTCATCAGCTCCATCATCCGCCACGCCGCGCGACACCATGCGAGCGGGGAGGTGGTGTCCAAAACTGTCGAGGGCGATATCCATCGCACCAACTATGCCGAGATCGAGCACCGCGCCCGCCGCCTCGCCGGCGCCCTGGCCCGGCTTGGCATTGCCGCCGGGGACCGGGTGGCGACGCTGGCCTGGAACGGCTACCGGCACCTCGAACTCTATTATGCGGTCTCCGGCACCGGCGCGATCTGCCACACCATCAATCCGCGGCTGTCGGCCGAGGATATCGGCTATATCGTGAACCATGCGCAGGATGCGGTGATTTTCGCCGACACCACCTTCGCCCCCCTGCTGGCCGGCGTGGCGCCCGCCATCCGTGGCTCCGTCCGCGCCATCGTGTTCATGACCGCGCGCGCCCACATGCCGGATATCGCCACCCCCGAGGGGATGGACGTGCTGTGCTACGAGGACCTGATGGATGCGGCCGAGCCGATCGCCGCCTGGCCGCTGCTCGATGAACGCGCCGCCGCCTCGCTCTGCTACACCTCGGGCACCACCGGGCGGCCCAAGGGTGTGCTCTATAGCCACCGCTCCACCTTGCTGCACGCGCTGGCCTCCAACCTGAAGGACGTGTTCGGCCTTGGCGCCGCCGATCGCTTCCTGCCGGTGGTGCCTATGTTCCACGTCAATGCCTGGGGCTCGCCCTATTCGGCGCCCATGGCCGGGGCGAGCCTCATCATGCCGGGCCGCCATCTCGACGGCGCCAGCCTGGCCGACATGATGAATGCCGAGCGCGTCACCTGCTCGGCCGGCGTGCCGACGGTATGGCTCGGGCTGCTCCAGCATTTGCGCGCCAGCGGCAAGCGGCTCGACGGGGTGCAGCGCCTGATCATCGGCGGCTCGGCCTGCCCGCCGATGCTGATGCGTGCTTTTGGCGATGAGTACGGGGTGCGGGTGGATCACGCCTGGGGCATGACCGAGATGAGCCCGATCGGCACCTACAACATGCCGAAGTCCTCCAACGCCGACCTGCCGGCCGATGCGGCCTTCCGCCTGCGCGAGAAGCAGGGACGGGTGATGTATGGTGTGGACATGCGCATCGTCGATGACGGCGGCGCCGAACTGTCGTGGGACGGCACCACCTCGGGCCACCTCCAGGTGCGCGGCCCCAATGTGTGCAGCGCCTATCTCGGCGACGAACCAGGCAGCGCGCTCGATGCCGAGGGCTGGTTCGCCACTGGAGACGTCGCGACCATCGACGGCGAGGGCTACATGGAAATCACCGATCGCTCGAAGGACGTGGTGAAATCGGGCGGCGAGTGGATCAGCACGGTGCAGCTTGAAAACATCGCCGTCGGCCACCCCGATGTCGCCGAGGCCGCGGTGATCGCGGCGAGGCACCCGAAATGGGACGAGCGGCCGCTGCTGATCGTGGTGGCCCGGCAGGGCTGCACCATCGATCCCTCGGCGTTGCGGGCGTATTTCGACGGCAAGGTCGCCAAATGGTGGCAGCCCGACGATGTTGTCGTGGTTGATGAATTGCCGCACACCGCGACCGGGAAAATCCAGAAGATGGCGCTGCGCGATAAATTCCGCGATCACCTTGCCGGTGGGTCATAGCGGCAGGACGAGAATTCAATTCCTGCAAAATGACGGCCGCGCCTTGTCGAAAATATAAATTTTCTGACAAGTCCAGGTTGAGTTGAACACCTAAAGTTGATCGCGGGAAACCGCGTTCATGTCTGCTATTTCATGGCCCTTTCACGGCGAGTTGCGATGCTGTTCGGCAGATTGGCTGGATGATCGGGCGTTCGCTGTGAGGAAACCGTAATGTCAGACAAGGTGCCGGCTACGCCGTTCCGCCATCTGCCCCCGCTGGGTGCGCCAGGACCTTCCGTATCGGGCCGATGTCCTGGTGTCGGGGCCTGAACACGACGAGGACCCGCTTTCCCCGGCGCGCGGGGTGGTGTTGGCGGTCTTGATGTCTGGCGCGTTCTGGGCGCTGCTCGGCCTGGGCGTGTGGCTGGTGCGGCGCGCGTAGAGAAGCCGGGTCTAGAGCATGATCGCTGCAAGTGGAATCACATGAAGGCGTGAATCATGCGACAAAACAAAGATCTAGAGCGCGCTGACCTCCTTCGGCCAGCCTGAAAGCGCTCTAGAGGAAATTCGTGGCCTGCAACCCGGTAAACGCCAGGAATGTCACATGGGTGCCGTCCGAAAGGGTCAGCCGTTCCGACCCGCCCACCACCGTGGCCGTCCCCAGTGCGGCATCGCGCTCGCCGGTTGGGAAGCCGGGCAGTGACAAATAATCGAGCGCCGGATTGAAGCCCTGGATGGTTACCTGCCCCGCGTTGCCGTTGGCGAAGGCGAACAGGTCAAGCCCGGTGCCTGCCACCATGGTCGCGCTGCCAGTGCCGTCAAGGAACTGGGTGTTGCCGCTGCCGGCCACCATGAGATCGGCCCCGCTGCCGGCGTAGAACTTGTGGGCACCCGTGGTTCCGGCGCCGGTGAGGGTTTCGGCACCCGGTCCGGCCTTCAGCACATCGCCCGGCCCGCTGCCCGCCGTCAGTACATCCCCATTGCCGCCGCCGATCAGGATCGATACCCCGCTGCCACCGGTCAGCACATTGCCGCCGGCCGCCGCCCCGAGGAACACGCCGCTGCCGGCCCCGCCCGTCACCGTCAGGCTGCCGCCGAAGCCCGCCACGGTATCCGCCCCGCCGCCACCGAAATACCGCGTCGCCCCATAGGACAGCACGATCATTGACCCGCTGCCGCCGTGCAGGGTCTCGGCGCCGGAGGAGCCGAGGATGGTGGTGGAGCCGAGGCCGAGGGTAAAGTCCAGCGCACCGGCGCCGGCGAAGATGAAATCGCCCGGGCCGTTGGACTGCACCGTGGCGTCCCCGCTGCCGCCGATCACGGTATCGGTGCCGAAGCTGTTGAGCGATGCGCTGCCGCCGCCGAGCCAGAGCTGGCTGCCGCTGACCGCGTTGATGGTCACCGCGCCGCTGCCGGCCACCAGGGTGGCATGGCCGGAACCGCCATTGAACACGGTTTGCGCGGCGCCAAAGAACGCCACCGGGTTGTTGGCGCCGGCGTTGATGGTGACATGGCCGGCGGCGGCGGCCGAAATCAGGTCCGCCCCGGTGGAATTCACGATGAGGTTGCCGGCGCCGAGCAGGATCATGTTGGCGCCGGTGCCCGCGCTCACGGTGTCATCGCCGGCGAGGGCCACCACGGTGTCATTGCCGCCGCCGAGTTGGACGAATTGTTTGCCGGCGCCGGGATACATGCTCACCAGGTTGGCCCCGCCGGCGGCAATCACTGAACCCGCGCCGAGCCCGGCGTTGAACGCAAGGTCCCCGGTGCCGGCCAGGATCACCTGGCCATCGAGCGGCCCGCCGATGGCGGTGACCGGGAGGGCTGCATCGATGCTGAGCGCGGTGTAGCCGAGCGGCAGGCTGATGGTGCCGCCGCCATGCATCACCAGCGCGCCGGACAGCCCGCCCGCCAGTGTCGGGATGCTGGCGCCCTGGGTGAAGCTGAAGGGCAGCGCCAGGCCGTGCAGCACGTTGAGGTTGATGGTGGCGGCGGCGGCCAGGGCGGCGGCGGCCGAGACGGTGTCGGCGAATTGCAGCGTGGCGAGATCGGCGCCGACGCCGGCGATCTTCACCTGCCCGGGCGCGAGGTTGAGGGCGCTGGCGATGGTCGCGTTAGCCAGTGCCGCTGACAGCTTGGCGCCGATCGAGGGGCTGCTGAGGGTCAGCGCGAAGCTCGATGTGGGGGCCACCGCCGATTGCCCGGCCACGTTGACGCCCACCACCGCGGTGGATTGTCCGGCCGCGAAGCTGACCGTGCCGGAGGGCAGCACGTGGCCGGGGAAATCCCACACGCTGGCCGGCACCGAGCCGGCGCCGATGACCGACCATGCCGCCGTGTCGGGTGCCGAGATATCCCCCGCCCGGGTGACGGTGAAGCTGTAGGGAATGGTGCCCGAGGTTGGCCGCGTGGCGCTGAGCAGCGCGGTGGTCAGCCCGAGCGTGCCGCCCGAGGCTACCAGCGCGCCGCCGAGCGCTATGTTGCCGAAGAAGCCGCTGGGCGCGCCGATCGCGGCATTGGCGCTCAAGGCGATCGCGGTGTTGCCGGCATCGATGGAGCCGGTCAGCACGATGCCGGCCACCCCGAGCGCGGCGGCGCCGGTGTTCAGGTTCTCCTGGAAATTGTGGATGTTGGTGACAACCGGGGCGTTGAGGCTCAGCGGCACGCTGTCCGAATACGTTCCGCCATAGGCGTAGTGCGCGGTCACCGAGATCGATCCGTTGACGCTCAGCGAGCCGGTCAGGCTGCCGTCGATACCCACCGTGGCGGTGATGTTCTCAACCAGGGAGAAGGTGATGTCCGCGGAATCACCGATCAGATCGGTGACATGGCCGGTACCAGTGATGGTGCCCTTGAAGACGGTCATTGCCGTTGCTCCCTTCGCCACGCGTGGCCGCCACAGCCCGGCACGCGATTGATCTGTGAGGTTAAGGCGTTTGGTGTTTGATGCAATACTGTTCCTGTCGTGTCATGAGCGGCGCGACGGCGGCGATCGGTGCTAGCATGGCGCCGATGCGATCACTCCGTGCCCGGCTGTTCCTTGCCTGGACCCTCTCGCTGCTGGCCTGCCTGCTGGTGGCGGCGATGCTGCGCGGGCTCTATCTGCAATCGGCCGGCGCCCAGCAGGAGCGCGCGGCGGAGGCGGTGGCGGAGGGCTGCGAGGCCATCGCCGAACGCTATGCCTATTACGCAACCGGCTGGCCCGGCCCGCTGCCGGCTGCCGGATCGCCAGAGGCCGCCGCGCTGCGAGCGGACCTGCTCGGCGTGATCGGCATCGCCATCGGCGGCAAGGGCGGTCTGTCCGGCGGGCTGTGGCAGCAGGGTGCCGACGCGCCGCTTGCCGCCACCCGCCCGCCCGGCGCCGGGGTGCGCGCCAGCATACAGGCGGTGGTGACCGCCGCGGCGGATGAAGGGGCCACGGGCGCGCGCCTGCTCGACGGGGATGGCACGGTGTTTGTGCAGGCCTGCCCGGCCGGCGGCCCGGTGCCGGGGCTCGCCGCCTTCGCGGTTGCCGAGGTGGCGGCCACGCCAGGGCAACAGCGGCTTGCCTTCGGGGTTGGCGGCCTGTTCGTGCTGATCCTCACCATGACGGCGCTGCTCGGCTGGGCCGCCATCGCCTGGTCGCGCCGGATCGGCGGCATCGAGGCGGCGCTTGCGGCCCAGGCGCCAGGCGGCCTGCCGCGCTTGGCGCCAACCGGGGAACGCGATCTTGACCGCATTGTCGCCGCCCTCAACCTCGCCGGCCAGCGCCTGGATGCCTCCCGTGCCGAAGCGGCGGCGCTGGCCGAGCGGGTGGCGCAGTCCGAGCGTCTGGCCGCCCTCGGCCGGGTGGCGGCCGGGGTAGCGCATGAGGTGCGCAATCCGGTCGCCGCGATGCGCCTGCGCGCCGAGAACGGCCTCGCCGGCGATGACGCCCGCCGCCGGACCGCACTGGAGGCGATCCTCGCCCAGGTCGGCCGGCTCGAACGGCTCACCGGCGAACTGCTCACCATGACGCAGCAGCGGGTGCCCGCGCCTGCCCTGGTCAACCTTCGGGAAATGCTAGAGAATTGTGCCGCGGACCATCGTGGCGCGATCGCGATCGACATCGAGGCCGCACCGGCCACCGTCATCCTTGACGCCGGGCTGCTGCATCGCGCGCTCGATGATCTGCTGCGCAACGCCATTCGCCACAGCCCGCCCGATGGCCGCATCACCTTGCGTGCCGTTGTCGAGGCGGGTCGGCTGGTTCTGGTGGTCAGCGACCAGGGCCCGGGCGTGCCGCCGGACCTGCGCGCCACCCTGTTCGAGCCCTTCGTCACCGGCCGATCCGACGGCACCGGCCTCGGCCTCGCCATCGCCCGCGAAATGGTGGAGGCGATGGGCGGGCGGATCATGCTCGCCGACGACCCCGGGCCCGGCGCCCATTTTCGCATCGAGATCCCATGCCCTCCGCCCTGACCCGCATCATCCTGATCATCGACGATGACGCCGACCTGCGGGCCGGCCTTGCCGAGACCATCGGCGATCTTGGCCATCAGACGCTGGAGGCAGCGGATGGTCTGGCAGGCCTGGCGATGCTGTCGAAAAGCCGCGTCGATGCCGTGCTACTGGACCTGCGGATGCCGGGGATCGACGGCATCGAGGTGCTGCGCCGCATCCAGGCGCGGGCAAACCCGCCGCCGGTATGCATTCTCACCGCGGTGCCCACCGCCGCCAATACCATCGAGGCGATGCGGCTTGGGGCGTTCGATCATCTGGCCAAGCCGATCGGCCGCGCCGCTTTAGCCGACCTGATCGCCCGCATGCTGCCTGCCGCGCAGCCGATTCAAGCCGCTGGGCCGGCGGGCGAGGCCGGGCTGATCGGCAATTCGGCGCCGATGCGCGACGTGCAGAAATCCATTGGCATGCTGGCCGACGCCGACACCACGGTGCTGATCACCGGGGAGACCGGCACCGGCAAGGAGGTGGTGGCCCGCGCCATTCACCAACACGGCCGGCGAGGGGCCAGGCCGTTCGTCGCAGTCAACTGCGCCGCCATCCCGGCCGACCTGCTGGAGAGCCAGTTGTTCGGCCATGTCCGCGGCGCCTTCACCGGGGCGGTGGCCGATCGCGCCGGCAGTTTCCGCGAGGCCCAGGGCGGCACCCTGTTCCTCGATGAGATCGGCGACATGGATGCGGCCCTGCAGGCCAAGCTGCTACGGGTGCTGCAGGAGCGCGTGGTAACGCCGGTGGGCGGCAAGCCGGTGGCGATCGACGTGCGTATCCTCGCCGCCACCCATCAGGACCTCGCTGCCATGGTGCGCGCCGGGCGGTTCCGAGAGGATTTGTTCTGGCGCCTCGGCGTGGTGCCGATCCACTTGGCGCCGCTGCGCGAGCGGTTGGCCGATATCATCCCGCTCGCCGAGCACTTCCTCGCCGCCATCGGAGGGCCGCCCAAGGCGCTGACCGCCGCCGCCGCCGCCCGGCTGCTCGGCCACCCCTGGCCCGGCAATGTGCGCGAGCTGCGCAACGCCATGGAACGTGCCGCGGCGCTGACCCGTCATGCCGCGATCGACGTGCCGGACCTCGATTTCCTCCGCTCCGCGGTGGCGGGGACCAGCGAAACCGACTGGCTTGCCGGAGACCTGCCCGCCGCCGTCGCACGGCTGGAAACCGCGATGATCGCGCGCGTGATGGCCGAGACCGGCGGCAATCGCACGGAAGCGGCCCGACGGCTCGGTATCCATCGCCAACTGCTGTACGAAAAACTGCGACGCTACGGGCTTGAGGTGTCCGATATCCGGACACAGGCCGTCGGCAAGCCGGACGCCTGATGGCGTGCTATTTCTATAAAAATACATGATATCAAAAGACTGACCTCTGGCACGGGGCTTGCGATGCATATCTCAGCGAGCCACCCCAGGCCCGCTGAGATCACGGAGAACACCATGCCCCGCTACAAGATCGCCCTTCTCGCCGCCACCATGATGCTTGCCGCCGGCAGCATCGCCATGGCGCAGACCGGCCCGACGTACGATCCGGCCCAGTTGCCCGCCGTGAAGGGCAAGGTCACCCAATACCTGCTCGGCCCGCGCGGCGACGTCGACGGCCTGCTGCTGGATGACGGTACCGAAGTGCACCTCAACCCGATGCTGTCGACGGAACTCGTCTTTGCGGTGAAGCCGGGTGACGCGGTCACCATCCACGGCCTGAAGGCCAAGGCCACTCCGATGGTTGCCGGCGCCTCGGTCACCAATGACGCCACCGGCGCCACCGTCACCGGCCGCATGGGCCGGCCCGGCCACATGTCGGACAACCAGCTTGAGGCCAACGGCGTGGTGAAGGCGGCGCTGCACGAGCCGCGCGGCGGCGTTGACGGCGTGGTGCTGGATAACGGCACCATCATCCGCATGCCGCCGTCCGAGGCCAAGAAGTTCGCCGCCCAGCTTGCCGTCGGCCAGAAGGTCTATGTGCGGGGCATGGGCACGGCCTCGGCACTCGGCACCGTGGTGATGGCGCGGCAAATCGGCGCCGATCCGGCCAAGCTGGCCGATGTCGCAATGCCGCATATGCACGGTACGGACGGCCACCGCCCGATGATGGGCGGCCAGCACGGCCCCATGGGTGGTCCGATGGGCGGCAAGCCGCAGTCGGACAACTGATACCAGCTAGCTACGCGCGGCGATGAGCCGCGCGTAGAGCGCCACATAGTCCTCGGCCATCCGCCGTGCGGTCCAGCGTTCCTCGAACCTGGCCCGCACGGCGGAACGGTCGATTTCGCCCAACCGGCCGCACGCCGCCACCGCCTGCTCAATGGTATCGACGATAAAGCCGGTGCGGCCGTCCTCGATCACCTCGGGCACCGAGCCCTTGCCGAACGCGATCACCGGGCAGCCGCAGGCCATCGCCTCGATCATCACCAAGCCGAATGGCTCGGGCCAATCGATCGGGAACAGCAGGGCCTTGGCGCCGGAGAGGAAATCGGGCTTGGCCGCATCGTCGATCTCGCCGATGAACTCCACCGCGTCCCCTTCCAGCAGCGGGGCCACCACCTCGGCATAGTACGGCGCGTCCTCCTCGCCCACCTTGGCCGCCACCCGCAGCTTCACGCCGCAGGCCGAGGCGATGCGGATGGCCTGCTCGATGCCCTTTTCCGGCGAAATCCGCCCGAGGAAGGCGAAGTAGTCCTGCCCCGCCGGCACCGGGCGGAGTAGGTCGCGCGGCATGCCGTGCAGAATGGTGGCGGCGAAATTGAGGTGCGGCATCGGCACGCGCTGCCGGTTGGAAATCGAGACCAGCGGCACATCGGCGAAGAGATCATAGATCTGCGGCACCCAGGCCTGGTCGAGCCGCCCGTGCAGGGTGGTCAGGAAGGGCGTGGGCTGGCGGGAAAACACCGAGAACGGGTGGAAGTCGATGTGGAAATGCAGCACGTCGAAATCGTCGGCCTGGCGGCGCACCATCTCGATCATGCGGGCATAGGGCGCGTTGTTGTATTCGAAGTTGCGCGCGAACCGCTCGCCCTCGGCGCGCATCGGCACCAGTTTCGCCGATGTGCGGCTGTCACCGGTGGCGAACAGCGTCACGTCATGCCCCATGCCCACCAGCTCCTCGGTGAGCCAGTGCACCACGCGCTCGGTGCCGCCATAGCGGCGCGGCGGAACGGCTTCGAACAACGGGGCGATCTGGGCAATGCGCATGGCGAACCTATGGGTGATGCAAGCGAAGTGCCCGCTTCACCCCTTCGCCGTCAACGCCTCGATGCGCGCCTCAAGCTTGCCGATGATGGCGAGCAGTTCGGCGAACTCGCGCTCGCGCAGCAGGTCGAACTTCTGGTGCAGCAGTTCGATCTCCAACTCCGCCTTGCGGTTGACGTCATAATCCCCCTTGGCCTCGGCGCGATCGATGGCGGACTGTCGGTTCTGGCTCATCATGATGAACGGCGCGGCATAGGCCGCCTGGAACGACAGCACGAGGTTGAGCAGGATGAACGGGTAGGGGTCCCATGCCTGTATGAAGCCGATCACATTGGCGGTCATCCAGGCGACCAGCATCACGCTCTGGATGATGATGAACGGCCACGACCCCATGCCGGCCGCCACCGCATCCGCGACCTTTTGGCCGGTCGTCAGTGCCGCCTGGTCGGCGCGGGCCTTCCGCCGTGCGGCCCGCAGCGTATTGAGGAGCGCGATTTCTTCGTCGTGCAACTGCGTGCCGATTGAATGGATGTTGGTCATGTCCTGTTCCCCGGGTGTGGCGGCGGCTTGTTATGGCACGCCACCCGGCGCCGCGGGGCGCTGGTTTTCACAACGTGTTGCGCCATATCAATGCATTTGCCCGAATTGAGCCGCAAGCGCACGATACAAGGCGATCATGCCGCACCATGAGATTGTACCGCCCATGCCTATGAACCGTTCGCCGATGACCCGTTTCCAGGCCCGCCCGCTGGCGTTCCTGTTCCATTACGTCGCCCGCCATCGGGCGGGGCACGCCGTGATCATCGGCTCGGTAGTGCTGGCGGTGGTTTGCTCGGTGTTCACCCAGTACGGCCTGAAGTCGCTGATCGACGTGGTCTCCCGCGGGTCGGACGCGCCAGGCGTGGTGGCGGCCTCGTGGCAGGCGTTCGGGGTGCTGTGCGGGCTGATCGCGGCGGATAATTTCCTGTGGCGCATCGCCGGCTTCACCGTGGCGCGGGTATTCGTGCGGGTGACGGGGGATGTGCGGTCCGACCTGTTCCTGCATTTGGCCGGCCATTCGCCGAGCTACTTCTCCGAGCGCCTGCCCGGCACCCTGGCCAGCCGTATCACCGCCACCTCCAACGCCATTTTCCAGACCGAGAGCACCGGCACCTGGAACGTCATCCCTCCCTGCCTCGCGGTGCTGGTGGCCATCATCCTGATCGGTTCGGTGAACCCGCTGATGGCGGTTTCGCTGGGCGCGGTCAGCCTCGCGATGGCGGCCTTCGTGTTCTGGCTGGCCGAACGCGGCACGCCGATCCATCGCAATTTCGCCACCCATGCCGCCGGTGTGGACGGCGAACTGGTCGACATCATCTCCAACATGCATGTGGTGCGTGCCTTTGGCGCCACTTGGCGCGAGCACGGCCGCATCAATGAGCGGCTGGATGCGGAGATGACGGCGCGGCGCGGCAGCCTGTTCTACCTCGAAAAACTCCGCCTGCTGCACGCCGTACTGACCGCGCTGATCACCACCGGGCTGCTCGCCTGGGCGGTGCTGATGTGGCAACAGGGCAACGCGACGGCCGGTGACATGGTGCTGATCACCTCGCTCGGCTTCACCATCCTGCACGGCACGCGTGATCTCGCGGTCTCCCTGGTGGACCTCACGCAGCAGGTCGCGCGCCTGGAGGAAGCCATCACCTCGCTGCTGGCCCCGCACGAACTGCCCGACGCGCCGCGCGCCGGCACGCTGGAGCATGGGCCGGGCCGGGTGACGTTCGAGCATGTCCGCTTCGGCTATCCCGGCCGCGCGCCGGTGCTGGATGACTTCTCGCTGGTCATCGAGCCAGGCCAGCGCGTTGGGCTGGTGGGGGCGTCGGGCGCCGGCAAGTCCACCGTGATCGCGCTGTTGCAGCGCTTCTACGATGTGCAGCAGGGCCATGTGCGCATCGATGGCGAGGATATCGCCGCCATCACCCAGGAGAGTTTGCGCGGCGTGATGGCCATCGTGCCGCAGGATATCTCGCTGTTCCACCGCTCCATCCTGGAGAACATCCGCTACGCCCGCCCGGATGCCATCGAGGCGGATGTGCTGAAGGCCGCCGAAATCGCCCGCTGCCGCGAGTTCATCGAGGCGCTACCGGAGGGGTTCGACACCATGGTGGGCGATCGCGGCGTGAAGCTGTCCGGCGGCCAGCGCCAGCGCCTCGCCATCGCGCGCGCGCTGCTGAAGGACGCACCGATCCTGCTGCTGGACGAAGCCACCTCGGCGCTGGACAGCGAGTCGGAGCAGGCGATCCAGCAGGCGCTCGATATCCTGATGCGCGGCCGCACCGTGATCGCCATCGCCCACCGGCTGTCCACGTTGCAGAATTTCGACCGCATCGTGGTGATGGATCGCGGCCGGGTGGTGGATGACGGGCGGCCGGACGTGCTGGCCAATCGGCCCGGCCCGTATCGGGACCTGCTGCAGCGGCAGATGATGGCGGCGACGGAGGCGGAGCACTGAGGGGGAACGAAAGCTTGCAAGAACGGCTTTCTCCCGCCTAGGCTCGGCGCCAATCAACGACCGAGCCTGATCGGGCATTGTGCGGAAATTGTCCCGGATGGCACGGCAACCGCCGGGAGGACAACGATGGCCGCAAATGGTCACGCCGACGCCGCGCGCAATACCGCCAATGACGCGGGTGCATTTCTGATATCGGGGCGGATCGACCGCCTGCCGTTGACCCGGGTGCACTGGGAACTGGCGATCCTGGTGGAAATCACCTGGGGCTTCATCATCGTCGATACCGATGGCATCGGCGCCCGCCTGTATCCCTTCGTGTGGCGCCCGCTCGGCCTCATCACCAACAATCAGTATGCGGTGATCCAGGCTCTCCAGGTGGGCCTTGGGGTGCTGCTCGGCACCTATCTGATGAGTTTTGTGGCCGACAAATACGGCCGGCGGCCGGCCATCCTGATCTCCACCGCGCTGGCCGGGATATGCCTGTGTCCCTTCGCCTTCGTAACCGATTTCGCGCCTCTGGTGGTGTTCTCGGTGCTCAGCACGCTGGGGGTCGGCGGCATTGTGGCCACCCATGCGGTGTATCTATCGGAAATGACGTCCCATTCGGTGCGCAACAAGACGATGCTGACCTCCCAGGCCAGCACCGCGCTGGTCGGCGTGTTCATCGCGCTGGCCGCCAGCAAGATGATGCCCAAGGAAGTCGGCATGTGGCGGGAGTTCGTCTGGCTTGGCGTGGCCATCCAGGCGGTGGTGTTGCTGCCGCTGCTGTATTTCCGGCTTCCCGAGTCGCCGCGCTGGCTCGAGGCGCACGGCCGGCATGACGAGGCGGACGCGGTGCTGCGTAAGCTCGAAGGCCGCATCGCCGAAATCACCGGCCCGCTGCCGCCCGCCGACCCTACGCCGCGGGTGGTGGGGCGCGCGGTGAAGGGGCAGTTGCTCGAAATCATCACCAATCCCGAATACCGCTGGCGCAGTATCCTCATCCTGGTGTGCTGGCTGCTCGCCTATCCCGGCATCGTCTACGGACCCGGCGCCTTCCTGCTGGTCTACATGGTGGACCACGGCTGGGAGGCGGAGCACGTCTTCGAACTCTCGATGTTCGCCTCCATGGTTACCTTCTGCGCCTTCATGTTCAACGCCTGGCTTGGCGAGCGGGTGGAGCGCAAGGACGTGCTGTTGACCGCGGCGGTGCTGTTCTCGGTGGCGTGGGCCATCATGTGGATATCGCCGACGGTGCCGGGCTTCATCATTGGCGTGTGCATGTACCGGATCGGCACGTCGTTGTTCCTGTTCAACCTCTACAACTACACCGCCATCGCCTTCCCCACCCGCATCCGCTCCGTTGCCTTCGCCTGGACCGACGGGCTCGGCCATCTCGGCGCCTGGGCCGGCGTTACATCGCTCGGCCCGCTCTATGGCATCGGGCCGAACCACCTGGGCTGGATCCTGTTCATCGTGGTGCCAGGTGCGCTGTTGCCGGGCATCCTGATCAAGATATTCGGTATCAAGCAGTCCGAGCGGGTGCTGGAGGAGGTGGCGAAATAAACTGCAAGCAGGGCAGGGGCCACTTGCGGCGTAGAGGCGTCTGGCGGAGGCTTGGCCCTCGACAGGAGGAAAATCGAAGCCATGGCCAAAAATCCCGACGACAAGCTGTTCGCCGAACTGCGCAAGATCGACACCCCCACCATCACCAATGTGGTGGCGACCTACCCGAAGAACCCGCTTTGCCTCGGGCTCTACAATCCTTGGACCGAGAACTGGTACACCGACACCTCGATCCGCTGCATCTACCCCGAAAAGGGCGCCATCATCGGCTACGCCGTTACCTGCGTGTTCGGCATGCCCGATCCCAACTTCTCCGGCCGCCTGTCCTTCATGGACGTGGTGGACGCGATGGATGCGATGAAGAAGCCCACCATCCTGGTGATCCAGCAGAAGTGGCCGGATGGGCTGATGGCCAAGGCCGGCCTCGCCGGTGAAATCATGGTAAGCTCGATGATGGCGGTGGGCTGCAAGGGCCTGCTGTCCAACGGCCCGTCTCGCGATGTGGACGCTATTCGCCGGCTCGACTTCCAGATGCTGCTCGGTGGCGTGACCGCCGGCCATGGCGAAATGGCGGTGCAGTCGGTCAATGTGCCGGTCAGCGTCGGCGGCATGGACGTCGCACCTGGCGATCTCATCCACATGGACGAGAACGGCGCGGTGAAGTTCCCGGCGGACAAGGCGGGCCAGGTGCTGGCGAACTCGCAGGCGATGCTGGCCGAGGAAGCCGAGCGCATCACGGCGCTGCGGGCTGCAACCAGTGCGGCGGAGGTGCGGGCTGCTTTTTCGGGGCAGCCTTATGGTGGGCCGGCGAAGGGGAAGAAGAAGGGGTGAGAGCAAGCGCTTCTTTTTGAAAAAAGAAGCAAAAGCTTTTTATCCAATGGCTTCGCCACTCTCCTGAGGAGAGGCGAAGCCAACGGATAGAAGTTTTTTGGTTCATTTTTTCAAAAAAGAGCCGCTTGTCTTAATTCCGTCGCTGCTGCGACCCTGGCAGCCGGCGCGGCGTGCCGGCCGATACCGCGAGCCCGGCGAACACGATCCCCGCCGACAGCGGCGCGAGCCAGGCCGGCCGCACCAGCAGGGTGACGAAGAAATTCTGCCACACCCAATCGCCCCAGTTTTCCCGCACCCAATCCTGCACATGCAGCAGCGTGGCGTGGTCGATGCGGGCGATCAGGCGTTGCAGGTCCATCATCGGCGGATAAAACACGGCGAGCGCGAACGCCCCCACGGCGCAGGCAGCGGCGATAACGGCGAGGCCGCGGCAGAGCAGGGGGGCGCGGGCTGTCAAGCGAACAGCCGTTCGTTCTTCAGATTGGTGTACAGCCCGGCGACGTATTCGCCGTAGCCGTTCCATATCTGCGTCGGCACCATTTCGTCGGTTCCCAGCAGCCGTTCCTTGGCCTGGCTCCAGCGCGGATGCGAGACGGCGGGGTTCACGTTGGCCCAAAAGCCGTACTCGCTGTCCTGCAATTCCTCCCAGAACGTGCGCGGCCGTTTGTCTGTGAAGGTGACCTTGACGATGGATTTGGCCGACTTGAAGCCGTATTTCCACGGCATCGTCAGCCGGATGGGCGCGCCGTTCTGCGGCGGGATCATCTTGCCGTACATCCCCACCGACAGGAAAGCCAGCTCGTTGGCGGCCTCCTCGATGGTGACGCCCTCGGTGTAGGGCCACGGATACCAGCTCTGGCGCAGCCCGGGCATGGTGGCCTTGTCGGCCAGGGTGGTGAACACGACGTATCTCGCGGCGGACGTGGGTTCGGCGAGTTTCACCAGTTCCGAAAGTTGGAAGCCGATCCACGGCACCGTCATCGCCCACGCCTCGACGCAGCGATGGCGGTAGACGCGCTCCTCGAGGGCGACGGACTTCAGCAGGTCATCCAGCCCGATCTTGCGCGGCTTGGCCACCATGCCGGCCACTTCGATGGTCCAGGGCGTGACCTTCAGCGCCTGGGCCTCATCATAGACCGACTTGGATTGGCCGAATTCGTAATAGTTGTTGTAGGTGGTCGCCTCGGGCTCGGTGGTGATGGCGCGGCCTGGCTCGTATTTCGCGCTGCGCAGGGCCGCGAGCGGCGCCAGCGGCGGCAAAGCGGGCATGTTGGGGCGCCGGCCGAAGATGTTCCACTGCGCCGCGGCCGGTTGCGCCGCGCCCAGCGCCAATGCGCCGGCCGCACCGCCGAGCAGCGCCCGCCGCCCGGTGACCACCGCCTCCGGTGTGGCGTCGCGTTCGGCGATTTCCCAGCCGCGCCGTCTGTGGATGAACATGTAGCTGCTCCTTGCCTGAGGGGGCCCGTTGTTAGGTGGGTGCTCCCACGACGCGCACCAGTGTGCCTCGCCGGGGGGGACCGAAGCAACGGCCGGGTTGATCTTCCGTTGCCCATGACGGAAACATCCGAACCAGCCCGCCGTTACAGGCCGCAGCAGGAAAGCCAGTCCCATGCATCTCGCCCGATTCCCCCGCGTCAAGCTGTGCCACGCCCCGACGCCGCTCGAATTCATGCCGCGCCTTACCGCCTATCTGGGGGGGCCGCAGTTGTGGATCAAGCGCGATGACTGCACCGGTATCGCCACCGGCGGCAACAAGAACCGCAAGCTGGAGTTCCTCATGGGCGAGGCGCTCGCCCAGGGCGCCACCCATATCGTCACCCAAGGCGCCGTGCAGTCCAACCACGTGCGCCAGACCGCCGCGGTGGCCGCCAAGCTCGGCCTCAAGTGCACCGCGCTGCTAGAGCACCGCATCAAGACCAATGACACCGACTATCTCGACAGCGGCAATGTGCTGCTCGATCGGATGATGGGCCTGAACATCGAATACCGTGACAGCGGGCTCGACATGAACGCCGAGGCGGAGGCCTATGGCCAGAAGCTGCGCGAGGCGGGCGAGACGGTCTACGTCATCCCCGGCGGCGGCTCGAACCCCACCGGCGCCCTCGGCTACGCCCACGTTGCGCTCGAACTTCTGGCCCAGGCCAACGAGATGGACCTGCGGATCGACCTGCTCGTCCATGCCACCGGCAGCGCCGGCACCCAGGCCGGCCTGGTCGTCGGGCTGGAGGCGCTGAATTCGGGTATCCCGGTGCTCGGCATCGGCGTGCGCAACCCGCGCGACAAGCAGGAGGCCAATGTGCATCGCCTCGCGGAGGCGACTGCCGAGAAGCTCGGCCTGAAGGGTGGCGTGCGCCGCGAGGCGGTGGTCGCCAACTGCGACTACGTCGGCGATGGCTACGGCATCCCCACCGAGGGCATGGCCGAGGCGCTCATGCTGTGCGCCCGCCTGGAAGGCATGTTCCTTGACCCGGTCTACTCCGGCAAGGGCATGGCCGGCCTGATCGACCTGATCCGCAAGGGGCAGTTCACCAAGGACCAGAACATCGTGTTCCTCCACACCGGCGGGCAGGTCGGGCTGTTCGGCTACAAGGACTACCTGACCAAGGCAGCCGAGTAGCGATCGCGTAAACCAGCGCTTCACCTCTTGCCCCGTAGCCTTGTGGCGACGGGGTGGGAGTCGCGGTGTTGGTGCAACAGGCCAGATGGCTTCGAAGGTGGGAGATGCGGGCGAAGGCATTCGCTCGCCTGGCGCTGCTGGCGGTGGCGAGCGGATTGGCGGTGGTGCTGGGATGGACCGTATCGGCCGCCCCGCCCGGTGCGGCGCCGCCCTGGCTGCTGGATGGGCTGCTGCTGGGGGTTGCTCTGCTGACTGATCGCAGGCGGCTGGCCGGCGTGCTGGTGAGCGGTGGGCTGGGCGCGGTGGCGGGGTGGATGGCCATCGGCACCGATCTCGTCGCCGCCACGGTGCTGCTGGGTGGTTCGGCGCTGCTGCTGGCGATCGCGGCCCAGCTGCTGCGATATCTGCGTTGGCGGCCGTCCGACATGGCGACGATGCGCGGGCTCGCGCGGGGTGCCGCGGTGGTGTTGCTGGCGGCCCCGGTGGTGCCGTCGGTGCTGGTCGCCCTCCTGGGCGAGCGGCTGGCGCTTTTGGGGTTGGATGGTGCCCTGTGGCCACGCCTGTTGATCGAGAGTCTTGGCCTCGCGGTGATGGTGCCGCTCGTCATAACCCTGGCGCGGCGGGACCTGCTGTTGTTGCTGGTGCCGCCGTTGCTTACCTCCTCGCTGGTGCTGGCGGCGGCATACTCGGCGGTTGCCGCCCTGGTGTTCCTGCAACACCGGCTGCCGCTTGGCTTCCTGCTGTTTCCGCCATTGCTGCTGCTGGTCGGCCGGCTCGGCTTCCCCGGCGCCGGGCTCGGGATCCTGGTGACCGGAGCAATCGCGCTGCTCGGCGCCGCCTTCGGCGAGGGGCCGATCGGTTTCGTGCCCGATGCCACCGGGTTCGGGCGCCTCGCCTTCACCCTGTTCATGCTGGTGGTGGCCTCCGCGATGGTCTATCCGCTCGCGGCCGCCGTGTCGGAACGCCGGCGCATGAGCCAGGCGCTGTCGGACCAGCACGCCCGGGTCAGCCGCAACGAGCAGCTTTACCGCCTGCTGGCCAACAACGCCTCCGACATCATCACCCGCGTGCGCCTCGATGGCCGCCGTCTATACGTGTCACCGGCGGTCGAGGTGGTGCTCGGCTGGACGCCCGAGGAAATGCTGCGGCCGGACTGGCAGAATTGCGTTCACCCGGATGACCGTCCGGGCTTCGTCGCAGCACGGGAGCAGATGGCCCGCGGGGTGGACTATGTCAGCAACGTCTATCGCTACCAGCGCCGCGACGAAACGTGGTGCTGGATCGAGGCACGGCTCCATCTGGTGCGCGGGCGGGACGGCACGCCCAAGGAATTCGTGGCCAACCTGCGCGACATCACTGACCAGAAGCGGGCCGAACTGGCGCTGGAAACCGCCCTCAGCGAATTGGCCGAGACGGCGGCCACTGACGGGCTGACCGGCGTCGCCAACCGCCGCCGCTTCGACGAGGTGCTGGACCTTGAATGGCGCCGCGCATTGCGCGCCGGGGACTGGCTCGGCGTGCTGCTCATCGATGCGGATCATTTCAAGGCGTTCAATGACAGCTATGGCCACCAGGCCGGTGACGATTGCCTGCGCGCCATCGCCCACACCACGGCGGCACAGATCCGCCGGCCGCACGATACCGTGGCCCGCTATGGCGGCGAGGAATTCGTCGTCATCCTGCCGAACACCCACCCGGCCGGCGCGAGCGAGGTTGCCGAGCGCATTCGCCGTGCCATCGCGGCCCTCGGGCTGCCGCACCAGGGCAATGCAGGCGGCACGGTGACGGTCAGCATCGGGGCGTGCGCGATGCGGGTCGGGTCCGGGTTCGCCGCCAGCCGCCTCGTCGAGGCCGCCGATCGTGCGCTGTATGTCGCCAAGCGCGGCGGGCGGGATCGTGTCCATTTGAGCCCGCCGCCCGAGACCGATACGACGGTGGTTCCGTTGCTGCCGCACCTGCGGCGCAACGGTACCGGGGTGTCATCGGCGATGGTGTCCTAGATGGCGGGTGGTGGGGATGTATCGTATCGAACATGTTGCATGACGTTACAGGCTAGTTTTCCTACTTCATGTAAATTACGAGTTATTTCAAAAAGTTTTCACGCCCGGTTGACTATCCCAGGCGTACTGAACGTTGCCAGACGTCCGGGCTTGGCGTAGCAAATTGACGTGATGTCCTCCCCTTCGTCGCCACCCGGATCGAACCCAATGCTGTCGGCCGCACCTTCGTCTGCCTCGGCGGATCGCGATGCGTTGGAACGCGGGATCGGGCGTGTCGAACCGGAATATTCTCGTTTTGCCGGCGGTCACTTCGTGATGGCCGGATCTTCTGCGGATGGGGCGTCAGTGCCGGCGGCCGGCCACACGGCGCTGGAAATCATCGCGCCCTTCGTTGATGCGGCATTCTACCTCGCCAGTTTCGCCGCCGATGCGGCCGCCCGGCAGGACCCGGTGGCGCATTTCCACGAGATCGGCTGGAAACTCGGGCGCGCACCCAATCCTGACTTTGACACCCGCTACTACCTGCGGATGAATGACGATGTGCGGGCCGCCGGCGTCAATCCGCTGCTGCATTATCTCCGGTTCGGCCGTGCCGAGGGTCGCCTGCCGCAGCGCCCTGGTGGTGCCCGGCGCGCCCTGGCCGAAGCCGCGACACCGCCTGCCGCCCGCCGTCCGGGCCGCCACCCCCCGCCGGCCGCCGCCGGACTGGACACGCCGGGCATGGTCGCGCGGATTGCTGCCGCCTGCGTGGGGATGCGCGGCCTGGTCGTCTCGGTCAGCCATGACCGCTATATCGATATCACCGGCGGGATGCAGATTTTCATCGCCGACGAGCAGGCCCAGTTCAACGCGGACCGCGTCGTCTACCTGCATATCGCGCCGATCATCACCCGGCTTACCCTGGCCGGTGAGGGCGACGAACCGATCCCGCTGCAATTGACCCTCGACGGCACCGTGATGGGCATCGCCCTCAGCGATGAGGTGGTGGCGGCGCTGGCGGGCATTGGTGACGATGTCGTCGCGGTGCGCTATTTCGTGCTGCATTCGCTGTTCGGCCACCGCTGCTCCGTGCTGGCCGCCCTGTCGGAAGCGCTCCGGCCGCGCCGCAACTTCTTCTGGCTGCATGACTATGCGAGCCTGTGCGCCGGCTACAACCTGCTGCGCAACGATGCCGTGTTCTGCGGCGCGCCGCCCGAAGGCAGCATGGCGTGCCGCATCTGCGTCTATGGCGACGGCAGGGCGGACTACCGGGCGCGGGTCAACGGCCTGTTCGCCCGCGTCGCGTTCGATGTGCTCGCGCCGTCCGAGGCCGCGCTGGCGGTCTGGCGGCAGGGCAATGCCGGGCTTGCGTGGCGCAGCACCCGGGTGCATCCAAACGCGCTGCTCCGCCCCGACATCACGCTGGCGGCCCGCCCCGGACCGATCCGCGTCGCCTTCATTGGCTATCCGATTCCGGCCAAGGGCTGGGTGCTGTTCCTCGATTTGTTCCGCCGGGCACGCGGCGTGCCCGGGCTGTCGTTCTACCACTTCGCCAACCCCGAGGCCCTGCGTCCGATGGCCGGCTTGACCAGCGTGCCGGTAAAGGTGGACGCGCATGACCGCCTGGCGATGGCCGATGCCATCGCGGCCCATGATATCGACCTGGTGGCCATGCTGGCGCCGTGGCCGGAAACCTTCTCCTACGTCACTCGCGAGGCGATCGCGGGCGGCGCGGATATCGTGGCCCTCACCGTCAGCGGCGGCGTGGCCGAAGCGGTGCGCCAGCACCAGCGCGGCGTGCTGTTCGCCAGCGAGGAGGCGGTGCTGCGCTTCTTCCTCGATGGTCATGTCGAGGCCTATGTCGCCGCCCAGCGCGCGGCTGGCCGGGCGCGGCAGACCCTGCTGGCCTGCGGCACCACGGCCACCTTCGATCCGCTGAACCCGACGCTCGATCCCGCTCGGCTGATCACGCATGAGCCTGCGCTGGTGGTGATCGCCGGGGGCACCGTGGTGCACGGCGAGGCGGGCGACGGCGAACTCGTGTTCCATCTGCCGGCGGGCACCGGCGAGGTGCGCCTGCTCTCCCGCCATGTCGTGCCGGCACGGCTCGATCCGGCCGGGGCGGATTATCGCCGGGTGGGCGTCGGCGTTGCGGCGCTGGCCCTGGATGGTGTGAAGGTGCCGATCGGCGATGATCGCCGCCACGCCGGCTGGCACGGCGCCTTGCCCGGGGACCCCGCGCAATGGACCAGCGGCGATGCCGCGCTGCGCACCGATGGCGCAACACGGCTCGCCATCACCCTCGCCGCATCGCCCGCCTACCAGCGTTGCAAACTGATCCCCGGGGAATAGGGCCGTCATGCCGACCACGGCCTGCATCACGACGTTCGACCTTGCCGACCTGCCCGCCGCCCGCGTGCTGGCGCAGTCCGTGCGGGCTGCCCACCCCACCTGGCGGCTGCACGCCGTGCTGCTCGACGAACTGCCGGATGACCTGCCGGCCGGCATTTTTGCGGATTTCGACACCGTGGTGCCAGTCGCTGCGCTCGATATCCCGCGCTTCCCCGGCTGGATCTTCGGTCATGACCGGATGACCGCGCGGCTGCCCGCCGGCGTATTGCTGCTCGGCGGCATGCTCGGGCGCGAGGCCGACCTTGTGGTGTATCTCGATGCCGGCAGCGCGGTGTTCCATCCGCTCGACCTCGAATCCGGCCCGCTGGCCGCGGCCTCGATCCTGTTGGCGCCACAGCAGATCGAGCCCAATGACTTCGCCCCGGCGCTGCGCGATGGCGAATTGGCCTCGATGCGCCAGGGCATCTACAGCCCGGCCTTCCTCGCTGCCTGCAATGACCGTGACGGGTTGGCGTTCGCCGCCTGGCTTGCCGGCATGATGGGCCGCCACCAGGCCGACAGCCGCCTCGGCGCGGCGCTTCCTGGCCCGCTGTTCTGCAACCTCGCCCCGGCGCTGTTCGACAACGTGCGGGTGATCCGGGACCCCGGCTACAATGTCGGGGGCGTGAATATCAGTCGCCGCCGGATCGCGGTTGGGGCGGATGGCGGGATCGGCGTCAACGGGGTGCCGCTGCGCTTCATGGTGTTTCCCAGCGCCGGTTCGCCCGAGGAGGCGATGATGGAGCGCTACGGGCGGGGCGATATCGAACTTTATGAGCTGATGAACTGGCATCGCCGCCAGTTGGCGCGCCACGCCATGGAACAGCGGGCCTAGAGCTATGGCCGCTTCGCCGATGGCACCCCGATCACCCCGGCCATCCGGCGGCTGTGGCGCGAGCGGCCCGATTTGTTCGCCGCATTTGACGATCCGTTCGCGACTGGTCCCAATACGCTGCACGCGTGGCTGGCACGCGAGCGGGCGGACCTGCTGCCGGCGGCATAGCGCCCGCTGCACAATACCCGCTGCATGACGAAGGATTGGCGATGACGCGACGTATACTGGTAACCGGCGGGGCAGGCTTCGTCGGCAGCCATCTGGTGGCCGCCCTGCTGGAGCGCGGCGATGACGTGACGGTGTTCGACGATTTGTCGACCGGGCATCGTGCCGCCGTGCTGCCCGGTGCCCGCCTCATCGTGGGCGACCTGGCGGATGCCGCCGCCCTCGATGCGGCCCTGGCGCCGGGTGGCTGGCACGCGGTGTTCCATTTCGCCGCGCTGTCCCTGGTCGGCGACAGCATGCGCCAGCCGATGCACTACCTGCGCACCAACATCGGCAACGGCCTGGCACTGATCGATGCCTGTGTCCGCCATGGCGTGCCGCGCTTTGTGCTGTCCTCCACCGCGGCGCTGTTCGGTTCGGCCGGTGCGGGGGCGATCGATGAGTCCGCTGCCATCGATCCCGGCTCCCCCTACGGGGAAAGCAAGGCGGCGCTGGAGCGGGCGCTGCTCTGGGCCGATCGCATCCACGGCCTGCGTAGCGCGGCGCTGCGCTATTTCAACGCCGCCGGGGCGGACCCGGCCGGGCGGCTGGGCGAGGATCATCGCCCGGAGAGCCACCTGGTCCCGCTGGTGATCGACGCCGCCCTCGGCCGCCGCGCCGAAATGTCGATCTTCGGCACCGACTACCCGACACCGGATGGCACCTGCGTGCGCGACTATGTGCATGTGACCGATCTGGCCCAGGCCCATCTCTGTGCCCTGGCCCAGCTCAATCACTCTTCCGTCACCTATAACCTCGGCAACGGCGCCGGAACCTCCGTGCTGGAGGTGATCCGCGCGGTGGAACGGGTGGGCGGCCGCAAGGTGCCGGTGGCTATCGCGCCCCGTCGGCCGGGCGATCCGGCGTTCCTGGTGGCGGCGTCCGGCCGTATCCGCCGCGAGGCCGGATGGAACCCTGAATATGGCGCCATCGACGCGATCGTTGCCTCCGCGTGGGCGTGGCGCGAGGCCCACCCCCTCGGCTATGCTGGATAGGATGACCCAGCCCTCCGCATGCCGGCCCGCCGCGTGACCCACGACGTCCTCTATGGCCCGCTATCGGCCAGCGCGACTGCATGGTGTGGCTTCGATGCCCATTGGTACCGCACCGCCTATGCCGCCGCGATCGGCGACCTCGATGATGACGCCGCGGCGCTGCGCCATTATCTGGCAACCGGCCGCCGGATGGGTCTGGCGCCCAACATGTTCATCGACGAGGCGTGGTACTGCCGGCGCCACCTGGATGTGGCGGCCGCCGTCGCCGCCGGCGACTACACCTCCGGCTACGAGCATTACTGCACCGTCGGCTACCTGACCCGCTCGCCGCACTGGCTCTACGACGACGACACCTACGCCCTGCATTCGCCTGACCTCACCGACCACGTGCTGGTCACCTTCGGCTGCGCCAACCGCTACGATCACTATCTCAAGGCCGGTGCCCGCGAGCAGCGCGTCGCCCACCTGATGTTCCAGCCCGCCCGCTATTGCGCGGCGATGGCGCCGCAGGGCGTCGAAACCCCGTTCGTGCACTATCTCGATCGCCTGTGGCGGCACGCCGGGGACGCTGATTGTTCGCCCTATTTCGATGCCGCCTGGTATCTGCGCAGCTATCCCGCGGTGCGTGCGGCGATCGCCGCCGGGCATTATCTTGGCGCCCTGCACCATTTCCTTGCCGCGCCGGAGCCGGGCGATCCGCTGCCGTGCTTCGATACCGCCTTCTATGCCAGGTCCGAACCGGCGGCGTCCCGCGCGGTGGCGGCCGGGACATGCATCAGCCCGTACGATCATTTCCTCAAGGCCGGCGTCTATGCGCTGGCCGCCCCGGCCCCTGGCGTCGGCCTCGCCGCTTATCTGGCCGAACACCCAGACGCGCGGCGGGCGATCGAGGCTGGCGACGTCCGCGACATCTTTGCCCATTACGCCGCCGCGCATCCAAGCCCGGCGGAGATTGTGCTCGCGGTGGAGCACGTCACCCCGGTCGAGCCGGCGCCACGGCGTGATGCGCCACCATTGCCGGACGCCGAACCAACCAGCACTGACCTGCACCTCGAATTCGACGCCACGATCCTGTGCCCGCCCGACGGGCTTGTGGTGGTCGGCTGGCTGCTGGCGCCGCCGGGGTATGTCGCAGCCCTCAACCTGGTCTGCGGCGCCACCTCCGTGCCGATTGACCTTGCCCGCACGGTGTCCTGCGCCCGCCCCGATGTGCAGGCGGCCTACCAGCACGAGGGCTACGACGATCCGCAATGCGGCTTCATCGCCTTCGTGGAAGGGCGTTTCGCGCCGGGCGAGCCGATCTACGTCGAAATCGAACTCAGCAACGGCGGCTCCGCCCTGCGCCAGGTGCCGGCGCCACTGCTGCACGGGATGCCGGCCATCCGCGCCGTGCTGGATAGGTTTGACCTGCGCTACGCGGCGCTGGAGGCGGCGCTGGCCAACGTCGTCGCCCCCGCGATCGACCGGCTTGGCGCTGCCTTCATCGCCCAGCCCGTTCCGCGCGAGGTAATCGGCTTCGGCACCGGGCCGGCGCGGCCGGATATCTCGCTGATCGTGCCGCTGCATGGCCGGCTCGATTTCATGGAGGTGCAACTCGCGCTGTTCACCCGTGGCGGCGCTGCCATGGCGCACGAGATCATCTACGTGCTGGACGATCCGCCGCGCCGGCGCGAGGCCGAGGTGCTGGCGGCGTCCTGCTTCGCCCGCTTCGGCATCCCGTTCCGCCTGGTGATGCTGGGCCGCAATGTCGGCTACGCCATGGCCAACAACATTGGGCTGGAACTTGCCACCTGCCGCCACGTCGCGCTGGTGAACTCCGACGTATTCCCGGCCGATGCCGACGGGTTTGATCGTTTGGCCGCCCGCCTCGATGCGGATACCAGTCTCGGCGCCGTCGGCCCGTTGCTGTTGTTCGAGGACGGCGCAGTGCAGCACCAGGGCATGGTGTTCGAGCGGTTGCCCGCCTTTGCCGGCCTGCATTTCCCGCAGCACAGCCGCAAGGGCCTGCTGCCGCCAGGGGATGACGGACTTCACCGCGTGGCCGCCATCACCGGCGCCTGCATGATGCTGCCGCGCGCCCTGCTGCATGACCTCGGCGGACTGGATGCGCGCTTCCTGATCGGGGATTTCGAGGACGCCGATCTGTGCCTCAAGATCGCCGCCGCCGGGCGCGGCATCGCTGTCGATCACGGGGTGCGGATGCATCATCTCGAACGCCAGTCCCAGGCCGGATCGGAGCAGCGCTGGCGCATGAACCTCACCCTCTACAACGCCTGGACCCACGAGCAACGCTGGGGCGCCACGCTGGCGGGGATGACGCGATGACCCGCAAACCCGCCGCCAAAGCGGCGCCCGTTGCCGACAGCCGCATCCTGATCGCCTCGCACAGCCATCCGGCGCTATCCAAAGGCGGTGCCGAAATCGCCGCCCTGCGTCATCACGAGGCGATGACGGCGGCACCCGGCTGGCAGTCCTGGTTTCTCGGCTGCTCGCGCGAACCGGCCACCCGCGCCGGCAGCGTGATCACCCAGCCGTTCGGACCCAAGCAATACCTCTACACCTCCACCAGTTTCGACTGGTTCAAGTTCGCCAACCCCGATCCGGCCTACCCGCGTGAATTCAAGGCGATGCTGGCCGATGTGCGGCCGGACATCCTGCATTTCCATCACTACGCGGTGTTCGGCGTCGAGACCTTCCTGCACATCCGCGAGGCGCTGCCGGACAGCAAAATCGTGCTGACGCTCCATGAGTTCCAGGCGATCTGCAACCACTACGGCCAGATGATCACCCGTGGCCGCCAGGAGTTGTGCCAGGCCGCCACCCTGCGGGACTGCAATCGCTGCTTCCCGGATATCAGTCGCGCCGACTTCTTCCTGCGCCAGACATACGCCCAGCGCTTCCTCGCGCTCGTCGATCATTTCGTCGCGCCGAGCCAGTTCCTGGCCGACCGCTACATCGCCTGGGGCCTCGATCCGGCGCGGGTGTCGGTGATCGAGAACATCACCGCGCCCGGCGTCACCGTGCCAACCCCGCCGCGCCATGGCACCCGGCTGCGTGTTGGCTTTTTCGGCCAGATTTCCTCGCTCAAGGGCATCCAGGTCCTGCTCGACGCCGCCGCGATGCTGGATGCGGATGACAACACCGCGGTGCAGATCGACATCCATGGCGATCATTCCAACCAGCCCGAGGAATTCCGCGCCGATTTCACCGAACGGATGAAGGCTGCCGGCCGCAACGTCCGCTTCCATGGCGCCTACGACAACCAGCAGGTCGATCGCCTGATGCAGGGCGTCGATGCGGTGGTGATCCCCTCGATCTGGTGGGAGAACTCGCCGGTGGTGATCCAGGAGTGCCTGCGCAACCGCCGCCCGGTGCTGTGCTCGGACATCGGCGGTATGGCCGAGAAGGTGCGGGACGGGCTGGACGGGTTCCATTTCCCGGTCGGCAATGCCGCCGCCCTGGCCGATTTGCTGGCGGGGCTCGCCGCCGATCGCAGCCGCCTTGACGCCATCGCCGCCACCATGCGCGCGCCCACTGGTGCCGAGGAGACGGTGGCGGCGCACCTCGCGCTCTACGATCGGTTGCGCAAAGCCTAGCCTGGCCCGGCGTCCTGCCAGACCAGGCCTGCTGCCGCGAGGTCCTCGATGGCGCTGCCGACCGACTTGAACAAGGTGATCTCATCGTCGCTCTGCCGGCCCGGGGTCTCGCCACGGCACAGGGTGAACAGCGAGCCGGCGATGGCGTCACGGCTGAAAGTGCCGGCCGCGATGGGTTGGGTCAGGTCCCCGGCTTCGGCCAGGGCGGCCTCGGTATCGATGAACACCCGGGCGCGGGTGATGGCGGTGTCATCAGTCTCGCGCATGTCGGGCCGGTAGCCGCCGATCAGGTCGAGATGCGTGCCGGGCCGCAGCCAGGCGCCCTGCACCAGGGGGAGGTTGGAGAGCGTGGCGCAGGACACGATATCGGCCTGTTTCACGGCCCCTTCCAGGTTGGTCATCGCCGTTGCGTCATGCCCCTGCTCCCGCAGGGTTGCGGCCAGCGATTCAGCCCCTGCCGCCCGCCGGTTCCACACCATCACGCGGCGGATCGGGCGCACGGCGCTCCAGGCATCGGCCATCATGGAGGCGACATGCCCGCTGCCGACGATGAGCAGGCTGGAGGCGTCGGCGCGGGCGAGATAATCCCCCGCCAGCGCCGAGGCTGCCGCGGTGCGCCGCCCGGTGATTTCGTTGCCATCGATCAACGCGAGATGCTGCCCGGTTGCGCCGTCACACAGCAGGTAGGTGGAGAACACGGAGTTCAGCCCGAGCTTGCCGTTGTCGGGGAACACGGTGACGATCTTCACCCCCATGGTGGCCGCGCCGCGCCAGGCCGGCATCAGCAGCAGCGTGCCGTTTGCTTCCTCCAGCAGGTGCCGGTGCCGCAGGGGCGCCGTTGCCCCCGCCACGAACGCTGCCCGCAACGCCGGGATCAACCGGCGGAACGCCAGACTCGCCCGAGCCGTAGGCAGATCGACAACGATGGGCCCAGGATGCTCTGTCATGTTCACTCGCACGGTGGAAATCACCCAGCCACGGATAGAAGTTTTTGCTTCTTTTTTCAAAAAGAA
>CAIMWH010000287.1 GCA_903845065.1 uncultured Rhodospirillales bacterium
GCCGAGGCGGGCATGCGCATCCTGGCCAAGGCAGAACGCATCATCGATGCCCCTCGGCCGCCGACCCGCATCAGCGACGATCCCGCCTGGTTCGAGTGCCGGATGTGCGACCACCACGCCGTCTGCCATGGCGGCGCCGCGGTCGAGCGCCATTGCCGATCCTGCCTGCACGCGGCCCCGATGGCTGGCGGCGCCTGGCACTGCGCGCGGCACCAGGTGCCGCTCGCCGATCGCGAGCAGCGCAGCGGCTGCGCCGCTCACCTGCTGATCCCCGACCTGGTCCCGGGTGAGCAGATCGATGCCGGCGAGGACTGGGTCAGCTACCGCATGCCGGACGGCACCGAATGGCGTGATGGGATCGCGTCCGATTCCATTCTCGACACGAAGGGCCATTCCCATGCCGCTTGACGCGCCTGTTTCCGTCTCCCTGAAACCGCTGTCGTTCATCACTGCATTCCACGAAGTGCGGCCGCTGAACCCGGCCTATGTCACCCGGCTGCGTCAGAAGGTTCGCGCCATCGGGGTCAAGCCCTACCCGCTGTCGGTCACCCCGGCCGGGGTGCTGTTCGGTGGGCGGCATCGCTATGAGGCCTTCAGTGCCGAGGGCGTCACCGAATGCCTGATGCACATCTCGGAGCCGGCCAGCCTGGACCGCGAGGCCATCGAACTCAACCGGGCCAGCGAAGACGCGCTGCCGATGAGCTTCGTCGACTACGCCGAGATGGTCTGGCGCAAGCTTGCAGATGGCACCACTCAGCAGGCGATTGCCGACGAATTGGGGTGGAGCAAGCAGAAGGCCAACGATTACGCCAACCTCAAGCGCATTGTGCAGGCAGCATGGGAGGTCGTGTCCGCAACTTTTCGGACGCTTGCGGACGTCGCATCCGCGGACGCTGCGGACACGAAGTCCGCAGCTGCGGACTTCACCGAAGGCCTGCTCCGCTGCATCGTCGCCCTCACGCCGGCCCAGCAACTTGAACTGGTGCAGGACCTCGCTGCCGGCCGGATCAACAAGAACAAGTTCCGGTCCCAGGCCGATGCCTACCGGGCCCGCAACGCCGCCATCGCCTGGGTGCGGGCACAACTCGGCGACATCGACCCCGAGATCGCCGACGAGGCCACCGTCGAGGTCGCCCGCGGCCTGTATGACGTCGAATGGAAAGCCGGCGGTGAGGACGGCGGTGCCGGGCCGAAGCTCAAGCGCCTGATCGAGGCGGCACAGGACAAGTTCGCCAAGAAGCACAGCCTGATCCTGATCCATGGCGATTTCTATCAGGAAGTCGACAAGGTCGGCGACGCCTCGGTCGACGCCATCATCACCGACCCGCCCTACCATATCAGCAGCAACCGGATTTACCGCCTGGCCAACCAGGCTGACTGGAACAAGAACTTCGGGGAATGGGACAGCGAGCCCGAGGCGGCATTCCTGGCCAACATCCAGACCTGGGCGGCGACGTTCTTTCGCATCATGAAGCCCGGGGCCACCGGCTTCATGTTCGTCGGCGAGGCCTATCTCAACATCGCCCAGGCGCTGTTCGACGCCGCCGGCTTCGACATCAAGGGCACGTTCTTCTGGTGCCGCGCCAACCCCGGCACCTCAGTCACCAAGGCCGACTTCATGCCGGCGATGGATCACGCCATCCAGTTTGTCAAACCAGGTGGCAAGCGCACCTTCAACTACCCCGGCGAGCCGGAAAGCTACAACTGGATGAAGTCGCCGATCTGCGGGGGGCGTGAGCGGCTTGCCAACGCCAAGGGCGAGACGCTGCACCCGACGCAAAAGCCAGAAGCAGTAATCCGCCACCTGATGGACCTGATCACACTGCCGGGCGACCTGGTGTTCGACGGTTTCATGGGCGTCGGCTCGACCGGGAAGGTCGCCCGCGACACCGGTCGGAAGTTCATCGGCATCGAGAAGGACCCCGGCTACTTCGCTGCCGCCAAATCGCGCGTGGAGGGTTGACCCGTGAGCGACGGCTACAACCCCATCCGCTGGAACTGCGGCGCGCGCGGCTGCTTCAATCAGATGATGCGGCCAAAGATCGAGGCGTTTGCTTCGTGCTTCCCGGGCCGCATCGCTATGAGCGACATCGATGCCACCGTCGAGGTCAACGGCCACTTCGTGTTCCTGGAGATGAAGAGCCATCAGGGCGATCTCCCGATCGGCCAGCGGCTCTACTTCCAGCGTCTCACCCTGCTGTCGCCGCGGATCAGCGTCATGATCCTCCATGGCGACGCCGAGACGATGCGCTGCGAGGCCGTGCGCTGGGTCTACAAGGGCCAGGTCTCCGAGTGGCAGCCGACCACACTCGACGAAGTGACCGCCATGCTGCGCGCATTTTCGGCATATGCCACCAGCGGTGAGGCCGCGGCATGACCATCACCATGCGCCCCTACCAACGCGCCGCCATCGACGCGCTGTATGACTACTTCGCTGCCAACACCGGCAATCCGCTGGTGGTGATTCCGACAGCGGGAGGCAAATCCGTCGTCATCGCCGGCTTCATCCGCGAGGCCATCACCGCCTACGCCGACACCCGCATCTTGATGGTCACGCACCAGAGGGAATTGATCCAGCAGAACTTCATGGCCCTGCTACGGGCCTGGCCCGAGGCGCCCGCTGGCATCTATTCCGCCGGGCTGTCCCGGCGCGATATCGGCGCGCAGGTGCTGTTCGCCGGCATCCAATCGATCCACCGCCACGCCCTACGGGTGCAGCGCTGTGACCTGGTGCTGATCGACGAGGCCCACCTGCTCGGCCGCAGCGACAGCGGAATGTATCGCGCCTTCCTCAAGGAATTGAACGAGATCAACGCCGGCCAGCTCAAGGTCGTCGGCTTTACCGCCACGCCGTACCGGCTCGACAGCGGCCTGCTGCACGAAGGCAAGGACCGGCTGTTCACCGATATCGCCTACGAGGTTGCGGTCCTGGAGATGATGCAGCAAGGCTATCTCTGCCAGGTCGTCCCCAAACAGACCGAGACCCAACTCGACGTCGGCGGCGTCGGCACCCGCGGCGGTGAATTCATCGCCAAGGACCTCGAGGCAGCCGTTGATCGCGACGAGGTGACAGCGGCCGCCGTCGCGGAGATTGTCGAGCACGGCGCGGGCCGCGGCTCCTGGCTGGTGTTCTGCTCCGGCGTCGCCCACGCCCACCACGTCCGTGATGCCATCCGCACCCACGACATCTCCTGCGAGACCGTCACCGGCGACACGCCGGCGCCCGAGCGCGA
>CAIMWH010000288.1 GCA_903845065.1 uncultured Rhodospirillales bacterium
AGCGAACCGCCATCGAGTTTGCCAACACAACGGAAGACTTGCGCCTGATGGCGGCGTATGTCGCACATCTGATTAAGGACGGCGTAGCGTTTCGCTTGCAGCGGGATCACTACGCCGTTCAGGTAACCCTAACAGGAGGATTCTGATGGCCAAGACGAAGCAAGAACATGCAATGATCGCTCACCTCAAACCCGTCGTGGGGAAGAGGGTGGTGGCTTGGGCGTAGGCTTGAGTGACTTCGGATGCGGGGCCCCAGGCTTGGATTTGGAGGGTGGTGGGGCCTTGGTGGAGGTGGAGATCTCGGGGTGGCAACGCCCGCCCCCCGGCCCCCTCCCGGAAGGCCGGGAGGGGGAGGTTCATGGCCGCCTCCTCGGTTTGGGAGTGTGGCCTGGAGGGAGGCGTTCCAGGGCGGCTTGGTGGATGGTTTGCAGGACGCCATCGATGTTGGTCAGGACTTCGTTGTTCCAGAAGCGCAGGACTTGGATGGTGCGGGTTTCCAGGTAGGCGGTGCGGTGGGCGTCATCGGTGGGGTTGGCGTGGGTGGCGCCGTCGATTTCGATGGCAAGGCGGGCGGGGTCGCAGAAGAAATCGAGGACGTAGGGGCCCATCGGGGCCTGGCGGCGGAATTTCAGGCCATGGAGTTGGGTTTGGCGCAGGCGTTGCCACAGGGCGGCTTCGGCCGGGGTGGCGTTTTGGCGCAGGGAGAGGACGAACGGGTCTCTCACGGCACCGGGAAGATGGTGCCGGGGGGGAGGAGGACGGCGCGGGGGTTGGTTTCGGCGAGGATATCGGTGAGGGGGCGGATGCGGTTGGTGTAGCCGCCGAGGCGGGCGTAGTCGGTGGCGGGGAGGGTGAATTCTATCGGGGCGACGAGGGCGGGGGTGGGGACGGCGCCGAAGCTGTTGGCGGGCATGGTGGCGACGTCGGTCATGTAGGTGATGCCGCCGCCGGGCCAGACATAGGTAGGGGCGCCGCCGCTGGTGACTTTGGTGAGGCGGCGTTGGACGGAGGTGGTGAGGCGGACGGGGTTTTCGGTGACGCCGGCGCGCAGGCTGCCGCCGGCGCCGGCCATGAAGAGGACGCTGCACAACGCGGGTTCGCAGTTTTCGGCGATGCGCTCGATGGCGGCGATGATGGCGGGGGGCATGGGGGCGGGTTGAGGTTTGAGGGTTTCGTCGAGGATGAACCAGGCGGCGTGTTCGCCGGTGGTGGAGACCATCAGGAGGCGTAGGCCGGGCCAGGCGGTTTTGCGGTCGATGCGCTCGATGATGGCGAGCGGGTCCTGGATGTCGGTGCCGCCCCAGCCCTGGCCGGGGTTGGCGACCTGGAAGTAGCGGCCGGGGGTGGAGCGGCGGCCGCGGACGCGGATGCCGGCGGGGCGCATGGCGAGGAAGCGGCCAGCCTGGTGTTCGCTCAGTACGCCGGTGATGTGGTCATCCACCACGATCACCTCGTCGGCGTGGCCGAGCCATTGGCCGGCGAAGATGCCGATGGTGGCGGAGCCGCAGCCGACGCGCATGCGGTGTTCGGGCGTGCCGTCCACGATCGGGGCGGCGGCGGATTGGATCACCACGCTGGCGCCGCCATCGATGGTGAGTTCGGCGGGGAGGCCGTTGGCGAGGGCGAGGATTGTGTCGCAGGTGGTGACGCCCTCCTTTTTCGAGCCGCCGGTGAGGTGGTGGACGCCGCCGAGGCTGAGCATCTGGCTGCCGTATTCGGCGGTGGTGACGTGGCCGATGGCTTCGCCGTTGGCGCGCACGGTGGCGGTTTCGGGGCCGAGGTGGCGGTCGGTGTCGATTTTCACCTTGAGGCCGCAGTAGGAGAAAATGCCCTCGGTGACGACGGTGATCATGTCGATGCCGTCGATCTCGGCGGAGACGATGTAGGGGGCGGGTTTGTAGTCCGGGTAGGTGGTGCCGGCGCCGATGGCGCTGACGAAGATGTCGCGGGCTTCGAGCGGGTTGCCGGTCCAGTCGGCGCCGGCGGCGCGGACGAGCTCGGGGCGGCGGGCGATGACGGTGAGGGGGTCCATGCGGGTGAGGCGGCCGGCGGTGTTGCCGTAGCGGTCGCAGGCGCCGGTTTTGTCGGGGCGGATGCGGCAGAGGACGGGGCAGGCGTCGCAGGTAACGATGCCCGCTTCGGGTTTGACGGCTTCGGCGAGGGCTTCCTCAGGAGGGCCGTCGGGGCCGGCGTGGGTTGTCGTCATGCCCTGGTACTCTTCAAAGGGGGCCTCTGATGGCTGCGAGGATACGGTCGGGGGTGGCGGGGATGGTGGTGAGGCGGGCGCCGGTGGCATCGGCGATGGCGTTGAGGATGGCGGGGGCGGTGGCGACGAGGGCGGGTTCGCCGACGCCCTTGGCGCCGGTGGGGCCGAGCGGGTCCGGCATTTCGATGAGGATGGTGGTGATGGGCGGGACGTCGCCGGCTGTGGGGATGAGGTAGTCGTGCAGGTTGTCGGTGCGGCCGGGGATGTAGTGTTCCATCAGGGCGAGGCCGATGCCCTGGGCGATGCCGCCGTGGATCTGGCCCTCGGTGAGGGTGCGGTTGATGGCGCGGCCGACATCGTGGGCGGCGACGATGTGGAGGAGGCGGACGGTGCCGAGGGCGGTGTCGACTTCGAGGTGGGCGATCTGGGCGCCGAAGGCGTAGCTGGCGTAGGGGTTGCCCTGGCCATTGGCGTCGAGCGGTGTGGTGGGCGGGTCGTAGTGGCCGGTGGCGCTGAGGACGAAGCCGTGTTCGTCGGGGCGCAGGGGGGTGAGGTCGAGGATGGTTTCGGTGGGGCCGTCGGTGATGTGGATGGCGACGGGGGCGAAGGTGAGGCTGGCGGCGGGGCCGGCGTTGGCGCGGCGGAGGATTTCTGCTCGTAGGCTCGTGGCGGCGAGACGGGCGGCGTTGCCGCTGACGAAGGTCTGGCGGGAGGCGCTGGTTTTGCCGGCGTCGGGGGTGCGATCGGTGTCGCCGGTGACGAGGTCGAGGTCGGCGAGGGGGATGCCGAGGGCTTCGGCGGCGATTTGGGCCATGACGGTGTTGGAGCCCTGGCCGATGTCGACGGCGCCGGAGTGCAGGGTGGGGCGGCCGGTTTGGGTGATGCCGATGCGCATGGTGGAGGGGTTGGAGAGGCTGGTGTTGCCGATGCCGTACCACATGCAGGCGACGCCGACGCCCTGTTTCAGGGTGGTGGATGCGGCGTTGTGGGCGGCGGCTTCGGCGCGGAGGCGGTGCCAGTGGGGGGCCAGGGCGTCGAGGCATTCGGGGAGGGCGGCGCCGGCGCCGAGGATTTGGCCGGTGGCGGTGGCGCGGCCTGGGGCGAGGGCGTTGAGGCGGCGGATGGCCAGGCGGTCGAGGCCGAGCTGGTTGGCGAGGTCGTCCATGAGGGCTTCGCCGGCGATGGCGGCTTGCGGGACGCCGAAGCCGCGGAAGGCGCCGGAGGGCGGGCCGTTGGTGTGGATGGCGGTGGTGGTGGCGAGCACGTTGGGCACCGCGTAGGGGCCGGTGGCGTGGACCGGGACGCGGTTGGCGACGGTGGGGCCCCAGGAGGCGTAGGCGCCGGTGTCGTAGTCGCCGTGGAAGCGGAAGGTTTCGAGCGTGCCGTCGGGGTTGGCGCTGGCGCTGGCGCTGATGCGGGCGGGGTGGCGCTTGGTGGTGGCGGCCATGCTTTCGCGGCGGGTGTAGACCATGCGGCAGGGCTTGTTGGTGCGCCAGGCGGCGAGGGCGATGAGGGGCTGGACGGAGAGATCGAGCTTGCCGCCGAAGCCGCCGCCGACCGCGGTAGGGATGATGCGGACCTGTTCGGGGGCGAGGCCGAGGATGGGGGCGATCTCGTCGCGGTCCATGTAGGGGGTTTGGGTGCAGGCGGTGATTTCGATGCGGTCGCCGATGCGCTCGGCGTAGCCGGCTTCGGGCTCGATGTAGGCGTGTTCGACGAAGCGGGTGGTGATGGCGATTTCGGCGCGGGTGGCGGCTTCGCGCGTGACGTCGCCGCGGGCGACGCGGCCTTGGCAGAGGATGTTGGCGGGGGCGTGGGGGTGGAGGTCGGGGCCGCCGTGCTCGAAGGTGACTTCGGGGAGCTTGTGCCAGGTGATGGGGAGGTCGGCGTCGGCGATGCGGGCGAGGGTATTGGCGGGGCCGACGAGGGCGCAGACGGGTTCGCCGCGGTGGCGGACGTGGCGTTCGGCGAGGACGGGCTGGTCCTTGCCGGTGGGGTAGATGCCGTAGAGGTTGCGGCCGGGGATGTCGGTGGCGGTGAGGATGATGAGGCCGGGGTGGGCGGCTTTGAGGGGGGCGAGGTCGCCGATGGTGAAGCTGGCGGTGGGGTGGGGGCTGCGGATGGCGCGGACGGTGAGGAAGGGGCCTTCGGGGAGGGCGTCGGCGCCGAATTTCTCGGTTCCGGTGAGTTTGGCGGGGCCGTCGACGCGGGGGGGGCTGGACGGGGTGGTGAGGTCCTGGATGGCCTCGATGATTTTCCGGTAGCCGGTGCAGCGGCAGAGGACGCCGCCGATGGCGTCCTGGATTTCGGGTTCGGTGGGGGTGGGGGTGCGGGCGAGGAGGTCGGTGGCGGCCATCAGCATCCCGGGGGTGCAGATGCCGCACTGGGCGGCGCCGTGACGGAGGAAGGCTTGCTGGAGGGAGTTCAGCGCGCCGCCGCCGAGGTCTTCGACGGTGCGGATGACCTGGCCCTCGGCGCGGGCGGCGGGGAGGAGGCAGGCGCAGAGTTGTTCGCCGTTGAAGAGGATGGTGCAGGCGCCGCAGTCACCGGCGTTGCAGCCGATCTTGGTGCCGGTGAGGCCGAGAGTGTCGCGCAGGACGTCGGACAGGCGGGTAAGCGGGGCGGCGTGGACGTTGACCTGGCGGCCGTTGAGCGTGAAGGCGATGGGGGTTGTCATGCGAGGGCTCCGACGGCGCGGCGCAGCAGTTCGAGGGCGGCTTCCTGTCGGTAGGCGGCGAGGGCGCGGATGTCGTCGATGGGGGTGAGGGCGGCGAGGTGTTCGGGGCGGATGCGCCCGGGGTCCGGGGCATGGCCGATGAGGGCGGCTTCGGCATCGGGGAGGCGGGTGGCGACGGGGCCGCAGGCGCCGATGGCGAGGCGGGCGTGGGTGATGCGGCCGTCGTGGAGTTCGAGCACGGCGGCGGCCATGGCGATGGAGATGACGAGGTAGCGGCGGGCGCCGAGTTTCTCGAAGGACGCGACGGCGGGGCGGTCGGGGATATGGAGGGCGGTGACGAGTTCGTCGGGGCGGCGGGCGGTTTGGCGGGGGGCGGTGATGAAGGCGGCCAGCGGGAGGTGGCGGGTGGTGGTGTGGCTGGCGAGTTCGACGGTGGCATCGAGCGCGAGGAGGCAGGGGACGCCGTCGGCGGCGGGGCTGGCGTTGCAGATGTTGCCGATGATGGTGCCGGCGTTCTGGATTTGCCGGCCGCCGACCTGGGTGGCGGCTTGCTTGAGGCCGTTGAAGAGCGGGGGGAGCGGGGTGGCGACGAGGGCGGACCAGGTGGTGGTGGCGGGGATGCGCCACTGGTTGGCTTCGCGGGTGATGGCGGAGGGGAGGGCTGAGATGTCGAGGACATCGTCATCGGGGTTTGTGTCGCCGCGGGTGGGGTAGAAGTCGGTGCCGCCGGCGAGGATGGTCCATGGGTGGTCCGCCAGCGCGATCAGCGCCGCCTGTTGGGTGGCGGGACGGAGATAGCGGCCCATGCGGGTTCTTTCGATCGTTTGTGTACGAATGATCGGATCGGGTGGGGGTGCTGTCAAGCGGTGTGGGCAAGGCAAGCAGGGTAGATCAACCACAGAGACGCAGAGGCAGGGAGAAGCAAGAATTCCTTCTCCCTGCCTCTGCGTCTCTGTGGTTGACCTGCTGGCTTCGCGGAGGGTCGGCCATGGACCCTGGACAGGGCGGCCCGGGCGGTTGCACCCTTTGGGGGAGCAAGATCGGAAGCATGACATGTCCTCAGATACTATCGCGGCCCTGCTGGGTTCGGCTTCGTTTCAGCGTGCGGCGGCTGTGTTGGCGGCCGAGCATGAGCGGACGGTGGAGGATGGGATCAGGTTGACCGAGATCCCCTCCCCGCCTTTCGCCGAGGAGGTTCGGGCGGCCGCCTACAAGGAGATGCTGGCGGCGCATGGGCTGGAGGATGTCGAGACCGATGCGATCGGCAATGTGATGGGGGTGCGGCGGGGGACCGGGAACGGGCCGCTGCTGGTGGTGGCGGCGCATCTGGATACGGTGTTTCCGGCCGGGACGGATGTGACGGTGCGTCGCGAGGGGACGAAGTTGTTCGCGCCGGGGATCGGCGACGATACGCGCAGCCTTGGGGTGCTGCTGGCGTTCATCCGGGCGATGGATGCGGCGGGGATCAGGACGCGGAGCGATATTTTGTTTGTGGGGGATGTAGGTGAGGAGGGGCTGGGGGATCTGCGCGGCGTCCGCCACTTGTTCACCGAGGGGAAATATCGCGACCAGATCAAGGCGTTCATCACGGTGGACAGCCCGGACATGGAGAGCATCGCGGTGGGCGGGATTGGCTCGAAGCGCTACCGGGTGACGTTCCGGGGGCCGGGGGGGCATAGTTTCGGGGCGTACGGCATCGTCAACCCGATGTATGCGATGGCGCAGGCGATGACGGAGTTCGCCAAGACGCAGGTGCCGAGCACGCCGCGTACGACGTATGCCATCACGGTGACGGGGGGTGGTACGTCGATCAATGCCATTCCCAATGAGGTCTGGATGGATGTGGACCTGCGGTCGCAGTCGCCGGACGAACTGGGGCGGCTGGAGACGCGGTTCCTGACGGTGGTGGCGCAGGCGGTGGAGGCGGAGAACCATGCGCGTTCGACGCGGGCGGGGGTGGTGACGGCGGAGACCAAGCTGGTGGGCGATCGGCCGGCGGGGGCGACGGATATGGGGTCGGACCTGGTGCGGTTCGCGACGGCGGCCTACCAGGCGCAGGGGTTCGCGCCGAAGCATGAGTTTTCGTCGACGGATGCCAATATTCCGATGAGCCTGGGGATTCCCGCCATCAAGATCGGGTCGGGCGGGTCGAGCGGGCGGGCGCATTCGCTGGAGGAGTGGATCGACGTGGCGCCGGAGCCGGCGATCCGGGGGATGACGGCGTCACTGGCGACGATTTTGGCGGTGGCGGGGGTGGCGGAGTGAGGCCGCGGATCGCGTTCGGGGGGTTTCATACGGAGTGCAGCACATGGAGCCCGGTGCTGGTGCGGGCGGAGGATTTCCGGCAGTTGCGCGGGGAGGCGTTGCTGGCGCATCCGGAGTTCGCGGTGCTGGGCGGGTTCGCGGCGGAGTGGGTGCCGACGGTGCATTGGCGCTCGGTGCCGGGCGGGCCGGTGGCGCGGGAGGCCTATGAGGGGTTCAAGGCGGAGTTCCTGGCGCGGTTGGCGGCGGCGTTGCCGATCGATGGGTTGTATCTCGCGATGCATGGGGCGGCGTTTGTCGAGGGGATGAATGACGCCGAGGGGGATTTCATCGCGGCGGCGCGGGCGCTGGTGGGGCCGGAGTGTCCGATTTCGGCGAGCTATGACCTGCATGGCAATGTGAGCCAGGCGGTGATCGATGCGCTCGACATGTTCGCGGGGTATCGGACGGCGCCGCATATCGATGTGGACGAGACCAAGGCGCGGGCGTGCGGGATGCTGGTGGCGGCGATTGCGTCCGGGACGCGGCCGTTTTTGGCGTGGGCGCGGGTGCCGGTGTTGTTGCCGGGGGAGCGGACGTCCACGGTGGAGGAGCCGGCGAAGGGGTTGTATGGGCGGCTGGCGGGGTGGGATGCGGTGGCGGGGGTGTCGGACGCCAATTTGATGGTGGGGTATGTGTGGGCGGATGAGCCGCGCGGGACGGCGTGCGCGGTGGTGACCGGGACCGAGCGGGGGGCGATGGCGCGGGCGGTGGGGGAGTTGGCGGGGGCGTACTGGGAGGCGCGGGGGGATTTTCGGTTTGGGCCGGTGACGGCGGGGTTGGAGGAGTGCCTCGATATCGCGGCGCGGTGTGCGACGCGGCCGTTGGTGTTGTCGGACTCGGGGGATAATCCGACGGCGGGCGGGGTGGCGGATAGTGCGGCGGTGCTGGCCGCGGTGCTGGCGCGGGGGTTCGAGGGGGTGATTGTGGCGGGGATCGCCGATTTGCCGGCGGTGGCGGCGTGTTATGCGGCAGGCGTGGGGGCGAGGCTGACGCTTAGTATCGGGGCGACGTTGCATCCGGCGGGGAGCGTGCCGGTGGTGGCGGCGGCGGAGGTGGTGGATCTCGCCGAGGCCGAGGGGGCGGAGCGGCAGGCGGTGGTGCGGATCGGCGGGGTTACCGTGATCCTCGCGGCGCGGCGGCGGCCTTATTACAACCGGTCCGACTATACGGAGTTGGGGATTGATCCGGCTGAGTGCCGGATGCTGGTGGTGAAGCTGGGGTATTTGATGCCGGACCTCGCGGCGATCGCCAATCCGGCGTTGATGGCGCTGACGACGGGGGTGGTGGACCAGGATATTCCGCGGCTGCCGGTGCGGCATGTCACGCGGCCATGTTTTCCGTGGGATACCGATTTCGCCTATGTGCCGGAGGTGATTTTCTCGGCGAGGGCGCCATGAACCCGGTGATCGAACTGTGCGTCGAAGGCGTGGACGGCGCGGTGGCGGCGGCCGAGGCGGGGGCGGATCGGATCGAGTTGTGCGCCAGCCTGATGGAGGGCGGGATCACGCCGAGCCTGGGGACGCTGCGGGCGACGTTGCGGGCGGTGCGCGTGCCGGTGATGGTGATGGTGCGACCGCGCGGAGGGGATTTTTTGTATAGCGCGCGGGAGTTTGCCTCGATGCTGGAGGATGTCGCGACGTTTCGCGATGCCGGGGCGGCGGGCGTGGTGTTTGGCTGCCTGACCCCGGATGGGGCGGTGGATGAGGCGCGGACGCGGGCGCTGGCGGAGCGGGCGAGCCCGGCGGGCAGCACGTTTCATCGGGCGTTCGACATGGCGGCCGATCCGGCGGCGGCGCTGGAGGCGCTGGTGCGCTGCGGGGTGGATCGGGTGCTGACCTCGGGCCAGGCGCCGAGCGCGATGGAGGGTCTGGGGGTGCTTACGGCGCTGGTGAAGCAGGCGGCGGGGCGGATCGTGGTGCTGGGGTGCGGGGCGTTGCGGCCGGACAGTATCGGGGTGGTGCGGCGGGCGGCGGGGCTGGAGGAGATGCATTTCTCGGCGCAGTGCGTGGCGGCCAGCGGGATGGTGTATCGGCGGGGCGACCTCACGATGGGCAATGCGCCGGCGGAGCGCGAGTTTCAGCATATAGCGACGGACCAGGCGCTGGTGCGGGCGACGATCGCGGCGGCCCGGGCATGATGCGCTGGGGGTTTCTCGGGGCGTCGCGGATCGGGCGGCGGGCGTTGGCGCCGGCGATCCATGATTGCGGGCATTTGCTGAATGCGGTGGCGGCGCGGGATTTCGGGCGGGCGCGGGCGTTCGCCGATGCGTTCGGGGCGACGCGGGCGTATGGGAGTTATGCCGAGCTGCTCGACGATCCCGGGATCGATGCGGTTTATGTCGGGCTGACCAATGAGTCGCATCTGCCGTGGACGCTGCGCGCGTTGCAGGCGGGCAAGCATGTGCTGTGCGAGAAGCCATTGGCGCTGAATTCCGCTGAGGTGGCGCAGATGCAGGCGGCGGAGGCGGCGAGCGGGCGGCGGGTGATGGAGGCGTTCTGCCATCTGCATCATCCGCAGATCGCCCGGGTGCAGGCGCTGCTGGCGGACGGGGCGATCGGGGACCTGGTGACGGTGCAGGCGGTGTTCGGCAACACGCTGGAGAATGCCGAGGATTTCCGCTGGCGGGCGGCGCTTGGCGGCGGGGCGTTGCTGGATCTCGGGGGGTATTGCGTCAGCCTGATGCGGGTGCTGGCCGGTGAGGCGCGGGCGGTGAGCGCGATTGCGACGATGCGGGGGGATGTGGACGCGACGTTTTCGGGGCAGTTGGATTTCGGCGGGGCCACCGGGCAGTTCGTGTGTTCGTTTCGCAGTGCGCGGAGCCAGCATGTGGAGTTGGTCGGGACGCGGGGGACGTTGCTGCTGGACTGGCCGTTTTCGACCAATGGGCGGGAGACCGGGCTGTTTCTCAATGATCGGGCGGAGCGGTTGCCGGCGACCAATCCGTATGCGCGGATGGTGCGGTATTTCGCGCGGATGGCGACGGATGAGCCGGGGTTGCCGTTTGGGCTCGACTGGTCGCTGATGCAGGCGCGGACGTTGGACATGTTGCGGGCGGCGGCATAGGCAAGTCGTTCTTTTTTGCAAAAAAGAACCAAAAAACTCTTGTCCAATGGCTTCGCCGATGCCCCGGGGAGAGGGCGAAGCCATTGGATAAAAAGTTTTTGCTTCTTTTTTCAAAAAGAAGCGCTGGCTTGCGCCTTGCCTTCTGG
>CAIMWH010000289.1 GCA_903845065.1 uncultured Rhodospirillales bacterium
CCCCCGAACCAACCGCAGCCCGAAACCCCAACGCCCATCAAAAACCACCGGCTACCGCGATGAAACAGGCGACAGGAAATCCATGCCCGCCGCTCAAATCGCGAAACGAACGTCAGCCCCATGAATAGGACGGGCTAGCCATTCTGTAGTGAATTCGCCCCATTGTTCCGGGCGCGCCAAACAAGCGGCCACCGTAACCACCGGCGATCCATCATGAGTACCGGACTCGTCCAAATAGACACTGAACACGGCTACCATCCCCTTTGTAGATGCCAGGATGGCACGGCTCAGACAGACGACATCGTGAGCGCGGCTCATCCCGCACCCCCATCATACCTGGGCGCCTTGGGTATGGGAAGTGTAACTTCGCCTCTTTTTTTCAAAAAAGAACGCCTTGCCTGACCACGTGAAACCCATAGTTGCGGCAGGCGTGCGTGGGCGATTGCGTCTGGGCGATTGCACCTTTATATGGCGCGGCTTGCCCGGCCGGTCGCATCGGCGGGGTCAGACAAAGCAAGGTATGCCATGAAGCCCGGAATTCACCCCGAATACCACACCATCAACGTCATCATGACCGATGGGACCGCGTTCACCACCCGCTCCTGCTCGGGCAAGGCAGGCGACACGCTGCGCCTGGACATTGACCCGAAGTCCCACCCGGCGTGGACCGGCGTGCAGCGCATCATGGACACCGGAGGACAGGTCGCGAAGTTCAACAAGAAGTTCGCCACCATCGGCATCCGCAAGGAATAATCCGGCGACGCTCATCCGGTCAGGACGAGCACCACGCCCGAGACGGTTATGGCAACGCCCAGGAGCAATCCTGGGTGTTGCTTTTCCGTGCGCAGCATCAGCGCGCTGAAGCCCAGGGTAAACAGCGGGTAGGTTGCCACCAGCGGCGCCACCACGCCTACCGCGCCGCGCACCAGGGCGGCATACATCAGGCCCACAGCGCCGGCGTTACACACGCCCACCAGCATGAACATGCCGCGCTCGCGCCAGGATACCGGCGGGTGTTTCTGCGTGGCGCGCAGGGCGAGAATGATGACGGTCGAGACGGTGTAGCCCACCAGGCTGGCGGCGAAGGCGCTCGGCCACAGGGCGAGGCCCGCCTTCACGCCGGGTTGGATGATGCCGCGGATGACCGCGGCGGCGACCGGCAGCCATAGCGCCCAGAGCGGCCAGTCGCGCCGCCCGGGGCCGCCGCGCAGGGACAGCAGCACCACGCCGCCGATGATCACCAGGGCGCCGAGGATGCGTGGGGGCGTGAGGTGTTCACCCAGCATGACGGCGGCGAACAGCAGGGCGAACAGCGGGGTGAGGTTGCCCAGGGCGCCGGAGAGTGCCGGGCCCATGCGGCGGTTGCTTTCGAACGAAAGCAAGGTGACGCCGATGGGGAACAGGACGCCGCAGGCGGCGAATATCGCCGTGGCAGTGAGATTGAAGCCGGCGGGATCGAGCGCGAAGGGCGCGGCGAGCCACATCAGGGTGGTTGCGGTGGGCACCGAGGTGGCGGCGGCGGCGATCACCGGGCGGGTGCGCAGGCCGAGGCGGGTGAGGATCAGCGCGAAGGCGAGGAGGGCGGCGGAGGCGAGGGCGAGCCAGGCCGCCCAGTCTGCCGCCCCAGCGTCAATCGTCCTCACGCGCGCCCCGGCGCTCGCGCCCTTCGCTCACCACCGTGGCGGGGTCGGCATCGAAGCGCAGGCGCTGCTCGCCGGCGAGGCACAGGAAGCGGCTGCCCTTGGCGCGGCCGATCAGGGTGAGGTTGGCCTGGCGCGCCAGTTCCACGCCCCAGGCGGTGAAGCCGCTGCGGCTGACCAGGATGGGGATTTCCATCTGCACGCACTTGATCACCATTTCCGAGGTGAGGCGGCCGGTGGTGTAGAAGAGTTTTCCCTGTGGGCCGACCTGGTTGAGGTGCATCCAGCCGGCGATTTTGTCGATGGCGTTGTGGCGGCCGACATCCTCCATGTAGACCAGCGGCCGGTCCTGCTCGCACAGCACGCAGCCATGGATGGCGCCGGCGGTGAGGTAGAGGCTGGGCTGGGTGTTGATGCGGCGGGACAGGGCGTACAGCCAGGAGGTGCGCAGTTCGGCCGCCGGGTCGAGCTTGATGGTCTCGAAGCGCTCCATCATGTTGCCGAACGAGGTGCCTTGCGCGCAGCCCGAGGTGAGGGTGCGCCGCCGCAGTTTTTCCTCGAAATCGGTGCGCGTGGTGGTGCGGACCACCACGACGTCAATCTCGGGATCGTAGTCCACCGCCTCGATCACGTCATCCGGGCGCAGCATGTTCTGGTTGAGCAGGTAGCCGACCGCGAGGCACTCCGGGCGGTCGCCGATCGTCATCATGGTGACGATTTCCTGGCTGTTGAGGAACAGGCTCAGCGGGCGCTCGACGGGGACGCGGGAGACCACGCGGGCGCCGGTGTGGTCGATGCCCTCGACCGAGCGGGTGAGGGCGGGGTCATCGGGGTCGGGGGCGACGAGGAAATCAGCCATGCAGGGCGCCGAGGGGGATGCAGGGCACCGGGGTGCCGGGGGCGAGGCGTTCCATCTCCTCGGGCAGTTCCATCAGGGCGTCGCTTTCGGTGAGCGAGGTGAGAATGCCGGCGCCGTCCTTGGGGTAGCGGTGGGCGGTTCCGGCGGGGTCGATCTGCACGCGGAGGTATTCGCGACGGCCGGGCTTTTTGCGCAGGGCGAACCCGGCCGGCACGGCGAAGCGGGGCAATTGCGCGGGCGCGGCGCCGGCGAGGCGGTGGAACACCGCGCGGCCGATGGTGGCGAAGGTGACCAGGGCGGCCACCGGGTTGCCGGGCAGGCCGAGCAAGGGCACCTGCCCGATCGCGCCGAGCGCGACGGGGCGGCCGGGTTTGATGGCGACACGCCAGAACGCCAGGGTGCCGGCGGCCTCGATGGCGCGGCGGACATGGTCTTCCTCGCCGGCCGAGACGCCGCCTGAGGTGAGCACCAGGTCGGCGTTCAGGGCGGCTTGCTCGAGAGCGGCGCGGGTGGCGCCGGGGTTGTCGGGCAGGATGCCGCCGTCGATCACGGTGGCGCCGAGGCGGCGTAGCAGGGCGGCCAGCATTGGGCGATTGGCGTCGAAAAGTTTGCCCGGGCCGCGTGGCGCGGGGGCCTCGACGAGTTCGTCGCCGGTGGAGAACAGGGCGACGCGCAGCGGGGCACGCACCGGCACCTCGGTGAGGCCGAGGGCGGCGAGCAGGCCGATATCGGGGGGCATCAGGCGCTTGCCGGCGGCCAAAGCAAGGGCGCCGTGGGCGACATCCTCGCCGGCCGGGCGACGGTTGGCGCCGCGGGCGATGCCGGGCTGTACGGTGACGGTGGTGTCGGTGGCTTCGCAGTCCTCCTGCATCATCACCGTGTCCGGCCCCTCGGGCATGATGGCGCCGGTGAAGATGCGGCCGGCCTGGCCGCGCGGGATGGCGGCGAGCGGGGCGCGGCCGGCGGCGATGCGGGCGGCGAGCGGCAGGGTGGTGGGTCGGTCGGGTGCGAGATCGGCGTGGTGCAGGGCGTAGCCGTCGACGGCGGAGTTGGTTTCGGGCGGCAGGTTCATCGGTGCGTGGATGTCGGTGGCGAGGATGGCACCGCAGGCTTCGGCTAGGGGCACGCTGTGGTGGCCGACCACGCAGCCATACAATTCGGCCACCCGCGCCTCGGCCTGCGCGAGGCTGAGCATCGCGCCGCCGAAGGCAAAGCAGTCGTCGCTGAGCTGGGCCATGGCTTGTGAGTCGGGCCGAGGGGCGCGAGTGTCAAGGTCCTGAAAACGGAGTTGTGCGATGACCTGGTCGATCCTGACCCATGATGCCGCCAGCGGGGCCTTCGGGCTGGCGGTTTCCACCAAGAATTTCGCGGTTGGGGCCGGGGTGCCGTTCCTGCGCTCGGGCATTGGCGCCTGTGCGTCGCAGTCTTTCTCCAACCGCTATCTCGGGCCGCCGGCGCTGGATGCGCTGGCGCGGGGGTTGTCGCCGGAGATGGGGATCGCCTCGGTGATCGCGGGGGATGAAGGGCGGGGGTTGCGGCAGGTGCATGTGATCGATCGCCATGGCGCCAGTGCGGCGTGGACGGGGGAGAACTGCGTGGAGTGGTGCGGCTCGGCCTCGGCGCCGGGGGTGAGTGTGGCGGGGAACATGCTGGCGGGGCCGGCGGTGGTGGCGGATACGCTGGCGGCGTTCCTGGCCACCGGGGGGACGCTGGCGGAGCGGATGATGGCGGCGATGGACGCAGGGCAGGCGGCGGGCGGGGATCGGCGTGGGCGGCAGTCCGCCGCGATGTTCGTCATCACCGCCGAGGATTTGCCGGACCTCAATTTGCGCGTCGATGACCATGACCATCCGCTGGTGGAACTGCGGCGGCTGCTGGGCGTGTGGCGGCGGGATCGGGAGCCGGGGCTGGCCACCGCGCCACGGCGGGCCGATCCGGCGGGGGTGATCGACCTCGATGCGATCGATGCCGGGTTTGTGCGGGCAGGGTCGGCGCTGCGGGTGCGGCGGCCGGGCTAGGCGGGGCGGGACGCCTCGGCGGCGGCGGTGCCGAGGCGGCCGGCGCGGATGGCGCGTGGGCCGCGGGCGACGGAGAGGCCGATGTCGATGGCGGCCAGGCGGGCCTCGATATGGGCGCGGCGGGCCGGATCGATGGGTTCGATGGCGGCGCGGATGCGGCGGGCCAGTTCGGCGCCGAGTTGGCGGATGCCGATCATCAGCGCCTGCGGGGCGTCGTCGCTTGCTGGCCCGGAGTCGAGCGCGGCGGCCACGGTGCTGGCGGCGTTGGTGAGCACGGCGGACAGGCCGAGCAGGTTGCCCAGCGCCGCCGCCTGTTCGGGTGGCGCGTCGGCGGGCAGGCCGCCGGCCAGGATATCCAGCATGTGGGCGATATTGCCGGCCATGCCCGAGGTGCCCACGGCATCCTCGGCATCGCGGAACGGCAGGGCCATGGCGGTGTAGGCCTCCCCTTCCGGGCCGAGCAGGGCGTCGGCCGGCACTTCGCAGGCGGTGAGCGCCAGGCCGCAATGGCCGGCGGGGTGGAGGGCCGGGTAGTCGGGGGCGGGCACGCGGGCGAGGCCGGGCGTGTCCTGCGGCACCAGCAGGCAGGAGTAGCGCTTGCGTTCGCCCACTTGTTCGGTGATCGCCAGCACGATGAACAGGTCGGCGATCGGGCCGTTGGTGAGGAAGGACTTGGCGCCATCGATACGCCAGCCGGTGGGGGTGCGGATGGCGGCGGTGGTGAGTTTCTTGGGGTGGGCGCCGACGCCAGGTTCGGAAATGGCGATGGAGGCGGTGCTGGCGCCCGAGGCCAGGCGGGGCAGCCAGTGCGCCTGCTGGGCGGGGGTGCCGAAGCCGGCGATGAAGTGGCGCGCGATCATCTGATGCGCGGTCCAGGCGCTGCCGAGGCCAGGGCTGCCGCCGGCGCGGATGAGGGCGCGTTCGGCCGCTGCGATGGATGACAGCGGCGCGCCATCACCGCCATGCGCGACGGGCAGCCCGATGCGGAAAAGGCCGGCCTCCCCCATCGCCCGCCACAGCGCGTGGGGGAAGTCACCGGACAAATCCCGCCCGGCGACGTGGGCGCGGGCGAAGGCGGTGACGGGGTCCATCCCGGTCAGCCCGTGAACAGCGCGGCGAGGTTGCGGCGGACGCGGTCGAGCACCGGGCCGTGATCATCCGGCAGGCTGAAAGTCTGGCCGGTGATGGTTTCGAACGCCTCGATGTAGACGCCGGCGGTGGCCAGCACGAGGTCCTGCGGGATCTCGGGCAGGGCGTCGCGATAGGGATCGCAGCGGGCGGATACCCAGCTGCGGATAACATCCTTGTCGAAGCTGTCGGGGCGGGCGCCGGCTTCGAAGCGGGCCTCGTAGGTATCGGCGCGCCAGAAGCGGCTGCTGTCCGGGGTGTGGATTTCATCGGCCAGCACGATGCGACCGGCGGGATCGAGGCCGAATTCGTATTTGGTGTCGGCCAGGATCAGGCCGCGTTCGGCCGCCATGGCCTGGCCGCGGGCGAACAGGGCGAGGGCGTGGGCGCTCACTTCGTCCCAGGTTTTGGCCGGCAGCAGGCCGTGCGCGACGATTTCGGCCGGGGTCAGCGGCGCGTCATGCCCGCCGTCGAATTCCTTGCTGGTGGGGGTCAGGATGGGCTGCGGCAGGCGCTGGTTGTCACGCATGCCGTCGGGCAGGCGGATGCCGTACATATTGCGCTGGCCCTGCTTGTACATCGTCAGCACCGAGGTGCCGGTGGTGCCGGCGAGGTAGCCGCGCACCACCATTTCCACCGGCATGATATCGAGGCGCTGGCTGATCACCACATTGGGGTCCGGGTAGGCCAGCACGTGGTTGGGGCAGATATCGGCGGTGTGCTCGAACCAGAAGCGGGCGGTCTGGGTGAGGACCTCGCCCTTGAACGGGACGGCGCAGATCATGCGGTCGAACGCCGAGAGGCGGTCGGTGGCGATGATGACGCGGCGGCCATCGGGCAGGTCGTAGTTGTCGCGCACCTTGCCGCGATAGTGGTTCGGCAGTTCGGTGATGGTGGCGTCGGGTAGCAAATGGGTGGCGAAGGGGCGCAGGCGGGCGGCATCCATGGACGCGGTCTTTCGGTGGGGCGGTTTGTTCTAGCGCGGGGTCATCGCGCTGTCATTCGGTGCGGCGGATTTGGGTTGGAGCTTGCGGGGATCGCAAACTAGTGTGCCATGGCAAAACAACCTCAAGGGGGGGAACAGAGATGGCCAAGGACGCTGGCTCCAACGACGACGACATGAAGGATGCGGCAGAGGATGCCGTGAAGGCCCTCGATGAACTCAAGGACGATATCGAGGACGCCCTGAAGGACGCCAAGGCGTTGACCAAGAAGCCCGATGCGAAGGCCGCGAAGAAGCTGGCGGTCACGCTGGCCAAGGTGATGGCGTTGGCCAAGAAGCTCAGCGAAGTCACCGACGACCTGAAAGAATAGTCCACTCCGGGGTGCGGCGGGTCAGCGCAGGAAATCGCGCTCGATCTGCCGCATCCCGGCGTCTCCCTGGAGGGCAAACACGTCGGCGACCGAGGCGATATCGGCCTCCACCCCGGCGATGCCACCCTCGGCGATGATGCGGGCGAACACGCTCTGCATGGCCGCCACGGCGGCGCGGATGGCGTGGTTGCCGCAGATGATGAGGCCGACCTTGCCGAGGGCCGCGACATCGGCGAACGAAAGCTGCGGGTAGCTGGTGGGCACCAGCACCAGCGGCACCTGGCCGGGCCAGGCGCGGCAGAAGGCGAGGATTTCGTCGGGGGTTTTCTGCTTGCTGTGGATCAGCACCGCGTCCGCCCCAGCCTCGGCATAGGCGGCGCCACGTCGGAGGGCTTCGTCGAGCCCGAGTCCGGCGATAAGGGCCTCGGTGCGCGCCACCACCAGCACGCCGGACGCGGCCTTGGCGGCTTCGATCTTGCCCTGGAATTCGCCCACCGCGAGGAGTTCCTGGCGGCCGCCGGGGCGCAGGCTGCTGTCCTTGGGGAAGGTCTTGTCCTCGATCACCACGGCCGCCACGCCGGCGGCTTCGTAGCGCGGCACGGCGTAGGCGACGTTCACCGCATTGCCGAAGCCGGTATCGATATCGGCGACGATGGGCGCATCCTGCACCTCGCCGATGGCGCGCATCAGTTCGAGGTGGGTGCCCATCGGGATGATGGAGGCATCCGGCACCGCGTAGGAGGCCGAGAGTTCGAAGCCGCTGCCCCAGATCGCGTCGAACCCGGCGGCGGCGGCGAGTTTGGCGGCCAGCGGGTTGTGGGCGGCCATGGCCAGCGCGGGGCGGCCGACATCAAGCCGGGCGCGCAAGGCCGCCGCTTTCGGATTGTCCTGGCCCATGTTCAGCGCGCTCCCATCGTGTAGGCCTCTATCATGCGCGTCCCGGCGGTGGTGTCGACCGGGCTTCCTTCCCCCCCGGGCACACGGGTGCTATAGGCCCTCGCCACGACGAGACCGCGTATCATGCCCCGCGCCTGCCATGACTGACGATCCGCCGCCCAACCCGGCCCTGCTGCCCGCCGGGCTGCATGACCTGTTGCCGCCCGATGCCGAGGCCGAGGCTGCCTCGGTGGCGGCACTTGCCGGCGCGTTCGCGGCGCATGGGTATCAGCGCGTGAAACCGCCGCTGCTCGAATTCGAGGACACGCTGCTGGCCGGCTCCGGTGCCGCGATGTCCGACCAGACATTCCGGCTGATGGACCCTGATACGCGGCGCATGATGGGGGTGCGCGCGGACATGACGCCGCAAGTCGCCCGCATCGCCACCACCCGCCTCGCCCATGCGCCGCGCCCGCTGCGGCTGTCCTATGCCGGGCAGTGCTTGCGCATCCAGGGCGGGCAGACGGCGCCCGATCGGCAGATCGCCCAGGCCGGGATCGAGTTGATCGGGCATGACAGCCCGCAGGCGGACGCCGAAATCGTGTTGGTAGGAGTCGCGGCGCTGCATGCGGTGGGGCTGACGCGGATTTCCATCGACCTCACGCTACCGCTGCTGGTGCCGACGTTCCTGGACGAATCTGGCATCACCGGCGCCGCCCGCGCCAGCCTGGC
>CAIMWH010000290.1 GCA_903845065.1 uncultured Rhodospirillales bacterium
CCATCAAAAACCACCGGCTACCGCGATGAAACAGGCGACAGGAAATCCATGCCCGCCGCTCAAATCGCGAAACGAACGTCAGCCCCATGAATAGGACGGGTTAGCTGCTGTTCATTACTAAGCAATAAAACCGTCATACAATTTCATATGACAAATCAATGTGTTATTGAATTTTCGGTGATCTATACAAACAATCGTTGACCGCGCAACTTCCGCTGTTGACTGCCAATGGGCACACCTCGCCCACAGAGTTATCCACAGCTCCATCCACCGGTTCAGGCAGCAATCAGCCGCACCGGAAGTGACGCCAGCCCGCGCAACGTATTGTTGTAGCGACGCACCGGGGCCCCGGTGATCTCCACCGCCCGCACCCGCCGCGCCAGCGCCGCCAGCATCGCCTCCCCCTCCAGACGCGCCAGGATTTGCCCGACGCACATATGGATGCCCACCCCGAAGCCGACATGCCCCGCCGCGTTGCGGGTGATGTCGAACCGGTCCGGATCAACCCAACGGCGCGGATCGCGGTTGGCGGCGGCCAGGAACATCAGCACCTTGCTCCCCTCGAGCAGCGCCACGCCGGCAAGCTCGGTATCGCGCGCCACGGTGCGGAAAAACGTCTGCACCGGGCTTTCGAACCGCACCGCCTCCTCGAACGCCCCTCGTGCGAGGCCAGGATCGTCATGCAGCGCCGCCCATTGATCGGGGAACCGGGCGAGATTGTAGAGCGCCGCGCCCAGCCCGTTCACCGTGGTATCCACCCCGGCCGACAGCAGCGCCCGCACCAGCAGCGGCGCCTCGTCATGGCCGCATTCGCCCCGATCGGCCGCCGCATGGATCGCCATGCCGATACTGCCCGGGCGCAGCCGGTCGCGCTGGGATTGCCGCGTCGCCCAGGCAGCCAGCGGCGGCAATTCGGCCAGCGAGGCCGCCAGCAGCGCGTTGTCCGGCCCCATGGAATTGAACACGAAGTTGCCGAACGGCAGCAGGTTCTCCCGCCCCTCCGGCTCCATGCCGAGCGCATCGGGAAACACCGTCAGCGGATACGCCTCCGCGATATCCCGGATCGCGTCGATCTCGCCCACCGCCAGCAACCGCTCCACCAGCGCCTCCGCCGCCGCGACAAACCGCGGCCGCAACGCCCGCACCACCGCCGGCGCCAGCGCCTGGTTCAGCACCGAACGCCGCCGCGTGTGCAGCGGCGGGTCCATCTCCAGGATCATCGACGGCCCCCGCAACGGCGGATCGGTCTTGTAGTCCCGCAGCCCGACGCCGCGGCTGGACACAAACACCTCCCAATCCCGCATCACCCGCTCCACCTCGGCATGCCGCCCGATAGCGTGGCAGCCCAGCGCCGACAGCCGCACCACCGGCGCCGCCTCGCGCACCGCGGTATGCGACGGGTACGGATCATCGAAAAACGCCGTGGCGTAGGGATCGACGTCGAGTTCGGGGATCATCTCAGGCGTTGGCCTGCAGGATGTAGTTCACCGACACATCCCGCGTGGTGTGCCACTGCCCGCTCAACGCATCCAGCCGCATGCCGGCGATGTCGGACACGCGCAGCCCGGTGTGGCGCAGCATGGCGCCCACTTCGCGCGGGGTGAGGAACTGGCCCCACTCGTGCGTGCCCACCGGCAGCATCCGCAGCACGTATTCGGCCGCCAGCTTGGCCGTTACCCAGGAACGCTTCGTCCGGTTGAGGGTGGAGAGGAACAGCACCCCGCCTGGCTCCAGGAGCCCCGCCAGCGTGCGCAGGAAGCCGGCCGGGTTCGGCACATGCTCGATCACCTCCAGCGCCGTGATCACCGGAAACCGCAGCCCCTCGGCCAGCAGATCCTCGGCCAACCCCTCGCGATAGGCCAGATGCAGCCCCTGCCCCTCGGCATGCACGCGCGCCACGCCGATCGCCGCCCCGGCGGCATCGAGCCCCAGCACATCATGCCCCCGCTTGGCCAACGCCTCGGACAACAGCCCCGCACCGCAGCCGACATCGAGGATGCGCGACCCCGCCGCGATCCGCCCATGCACCCAGTCCGCCCGCAACGGGTTCATCGCGTGCAGCGGCCGCATCGGCCCGTCCGGGTTCCACCACGCATCCGCCAAAGCGTCGAACTTGGCGACTTCCGCCTCCGACACCAAGCCGCCCTGTGATTGCCGCATGTTGCCCATCCTCTAACGCGCAAGTATGTGTGCCGCCCATTGCACCGCAAAACAAGCCGGCACCGCCGGCGCTTGACTGGAAAACGCCGCAGATGGCCGACCGCAAAACCCGCATCGTGATGAAGTTCGGTGGCACTTCGGTGGCCGATCTCGATCGTATCCGCAATGTCGCCGCCCGGGTGAAACGCGAGGTCGCGGCCGGCAACGAGGTCGCCGTCGTGGTATCCGCCATGGCGGGCGTCACCAACCAGTTGGTGAAATACTGCCAGGACCTGTCGCCTCTGCATGACCAGCGCGAGTATGACGCGGTGGTGGCCACCGGCGAGCAGGTCACCTCCGGACTCACCGCCATCGCGCTCCAGGAAATCGGCGTCTCCGCGCGCTCCTACCAGGGCTGGCAGATCCCGCTGCGCACCGATGACCAGCACGGCAAGGCGCGCATCGAAAGCGTAGACGGTGCCACCCTGATCGCCGCCATGCAGGCCAGCATCGTGCCGGTGGTGGCAGGCTTCCAAGGCGTCGGCCCGGATGACCGCGTGGCCACGCTGGGCCGCGGCGGCTCCGATACCTCGGCCGTGGCGCTCGCCGCCGCGCTGAAGGCGGATCGCTGCGATATCTATACGGACGTGGATGGCATATACACCACGGACCCGCGCGTCGTGCCGAAGGCGCGCAAAATAGCCCGCGTCGCCTATGAAGAAATGCTCGAACTCGCGTCGGTTGGCGCGAAGGTGCTGCAGACCCGCAGCGTGGAACTCGCGATGAAGATGCGGGTGCGCGTGCAGGTGCTGTCGAGTTTCGCCTCCGACAATATCCTCGGTGGGGATTTGCCGGGAAGTCTGGTTGTCGATGAGGATGAGATCGTGGAACAGGAAATCGTATCGGGCATCGCCTACTCGCGGGACGAGGCGAAAATCACCGTCCGCCATATCCCGGACCGTCCGGGCGTGGCCGCCGCCATCTTCGGCCCGCTGTCGGCCGCCGGGGTGAACGTGGACATGATCGTGCAGAACATCGGCGCCGATACCTCCAGCACCGACCTCACCTTCACCATCGGCAAGACCGATCTGCCGCGCGCCAAGGCGGTGCTGGGCGAACACCAGGAAAAAATCGGTTTCGCCGAGTTGGTGGCCGATGCGGACGTGGCGAAAATCAGCGTCGTGGGCGTGGGCATGCGCAGCCATGCCGGCGTTGCCAACACCATGTTCACCGCCCTGGCCGCCAAGGGGATCAACATCCAGGTGATTTCCACCAGCGAAATCAAGGTCTCCGTGCTGATCGGCGCCGACTACACCGAGCTTGCCGTGCGCGCCCTGCACACCGCCTACGGGCTGGACGCCGCCTGATGGATCGCGTGGCGGCGCGGGCGCGCCTGGACCGTCTCTGGGCTCGCGGCACCGAATTCCTCGGCACCGAGACCGCACTGCTCGCCGGCGCGATGAGCTGGGTGAGCGAGCGGCATCTGGTGTCCGCCATCTCCAACGCCGGCGGCTTCGGCGTGATCGCCTGCGGCTCGATGGGCCCGGAACTGCTGGAAAAGGAAATCGCTGCGACCCAGGCGCTGACCAGCAAGCCCTTCGGCGTCAACCTCATCACCATGCATCCGCAGTTGGACGACCTCGTGCAGGTCTGCATCAAGGCCAAGGTCGGCCACGTGGTGCTGGCCGGCGGCATCCCGCCCGGCGCCGCCGTGCGCGCGGTGAAGGACGGCGGGGCCAAGCTGATCGCCTTCGCCCCCGCTTTGGTGCTGGCCAAGCGCCTGGTGCGCTCCGGCGCGGACGCCATCATCATCGAGGGCTCCGAAGCCGGCGGCCATATCGGCCCGGTCTCGCTCACCGTGCTGGCGCAGGAAATCCTGCCCTACATGAAGGACGTGCCGGTATTCGTCGCCGGCGGCCTCGGCCGTGGCGACGCCATCCTCGGCTATCTCGAAATGGGAGCCTCGGGCGCCCAACTCGGCACCCGCTTCGCCGCCACCGCCGAGAGCATCGCCCACCCCAACTTCAAGAGCGCCTTCGTGCGCGCCAACGCGCGTGACGCCCTGCCCTCCATCCAGCTTGACGAGCGCTTCCCCGTCATCCCGGTGCGCGGCCTGGTCAACGCCGGCACCAAGCGCTTCCTCGCCCACCAGGCCGAAACGCTCAAAAAGTTCGACAGCGGCGAATACACCAAGGAGCAGGCCCAGCTTTCCATCGAACATTTCTGGGCCGGCGCCCTGCGCCGCGCGGTGATCGAGGGCGATATCGAGCAGGGCTCGGTGATGGCCGGCCAGTCCGTCGGCATGGTCACCGCGGTGCAGACCGTGGCCGAAGTGATCGCGGAACTCATCGAGCAGGCGGTGACGGCCCTGGTGTCGCGCGCCGCGGCGTGATCAGCGATCACGCGGCGTGATTGACGACCCGGAAACCACGGCAGCCCTGATCGCGGCAATGACCGCCGCCCTGCCGCTGCCGGCCAAAGCAACGCCGGAACTGATGGCGATGCTGCACCAGCAGAAGCCCGAATGGCGCCCTGAGCCGGACTGCACCGTCACCCTGGTGCGCTACATGAATGACGAAGGCGGCATCGTCTGCCGCCTGGATTTCGGCGTACCCGGCGGCCAGCAGATCTTCGCCTCGCTCACCCACCTGCGCTTTGACGCCGCATTGCCCGTCGCCCTCGGCATCGCCGAGTACCAGTTGCAGCGCATCGTCGGGATCAAGGGCCTGCGCGGCTAGCGGAACGCCAATTCGGGCACGCCGCCCGACAAATCCCCCATAACGGCCACACGTGCCTTGTTTCTGCCGCGACCGGCCGTTAATCGCAAAGACATGGTGGCGCAACGCAGATTGCTGGGCCGTTTGCGGGAGTTGATGGCGCGCGGCGCCGGATCGCTCCCCGAACTGGTGCGCCTGGTCGCGGGCGAATTGGTCAGCGAGGTTTGCTCGATCTACGCCCTCAAGCCCGGTGACATCCTCGAACTGGCCGCCACCGAGGGCCTGCGCCCCGACAGCGTCGGCCGCACCCGGCTACGCGTCGGCGAAGGCATCATCGGCCTGGTCGCCGCCACCTCCACCGCGCTCAACCTGCCCGACGCGCAGAACCACCCTGCCTTCGCCTACCGCGCCGAAACCGGCGAGGAGCCCTACGCCTCCATGCTGGCCGTGCCGGTGCGCCGCGCCGGGCGCACCCTGGGCGTGCTCGCGGTGCAGAACCGCAACCCGCGCCGCTACGATCCGGGCGAGGTCGAGGAACTCGAAACCGTCGCCATGCTGCTGGCCGAGGTGCTGGCGGCATCGGGCGCCGAGGACAGCGCCGCCGAAGGGCTCGGCGCCACCGTGCCCCGCCGCTTCCCCGCCGTCGTGCTGGTGCCCGGCCTCGCGATGGGCCCGGTGGTGGTGCTGGGCGCCGCCCCCGCGCCCGGCCGCCTGCTGGCCGAAAACACCGATGCCGAACTGGCCCGCCTCAACCGCGCCGTCACCACCATGCAGCAGGGCATCGACGCCCTGATCGAGGCCGGCCTGCCGCGCGAGGCCGGCGCCCGCAACGCCGATGCCGCCGCATCCCGTGAAATCCTCGACGCCTACCGCCTGGTCGCCGCCGACGCCGGCTGGCTCCGCCGCGTGGCCGATGCCGTGCGCGGCGGCCTGTCCGCCGAAGCCGCCGTGCACCGCGTCGCCGGTGACCTGCGGGACCGCATGCGCCGCATCACCGACCCCTATCTGCGCGAACGCCTGGCCGACCTCGAAGACCTCGCCGGCCGCCTGCTCGGCGCGCTCAACGGTGGCGGCCACACCGCCGCGGCCCCGCCCGGTGCCATCCTGCTGGCCCGCCGCCTGGGCCCCGCCGAGGTGCTGGACTGGCACGGCCGCGGCATCGCCGGCTTCGTCATCGAGGAAGGCAGCGCCGGCAGCCACGCCGCCATCCTCGCCCGCGCCCTCGGCCTGCCCGCCGTCTCGGTGCCACGCGGCATCCTGGAAACCGCCGAGGACGGCGACGCCGTCATCCTCGACGCCGCCGAGACCCAGGCAGGTTGCCAGGTCATCCTGCGCCCCGAGCAGGACGTCATCGCCCTCTACCATCGCGCGCTGGACGCCCGGACCGCCCGCCAAGCCGGATTCGCCGCCCTGCGGGACCTGCCGTCGGTCACACGGGATGCCACCCCCATCACCCTGATGCTGAACATCGGCCTCGCCCTCGAACTCGCCCAACTCGAAGCCACAGCGGCGGCCGGCATCGGCCTGTTCCGCACCGAGATCGCCATGCTGGCCCGCGGCGCCATCGCCGACGTGCCGGAACAGGCCGCCGTCTACGCCCGCGTGCTCGATGCCGCCGGCGATCGCCCGGTGCTGTTCCGCACCCTCGATCTCGGTGGCGACAAGCTGCTGCCGGGTAGCGACCTCCCCGTCGAGGAAAACCCCGCCATGGGCTGGCGCTCGCTGCGCATCGGGCTTGACCGCCCGGCCCTGCTGCGCCGCCAGTTGCGCGCTTTGCTGCTGGCCGCCGGCGGGCGGCCGCTGTCGATCATGTTCCCCATGGTGGCCACCGTGGCCGAATTCCGTGCCGCCCGGGCGCTCCTGCTCGCCGAGGCGGCCAAGGTGCGGCCGGCCCCTGCGCAACTGCGTATCGGCACCATGCTGGAAATCCCGGCCCTGATGTTCCAGCTTCCCGCCCTGCTGAAGGAGGTGGACTTCATCTCCGTCGGCACCAACGATCTCATGCAGTTCCTCTTCGCCGCCGATCGCGGCACCCCCGCGCTCGCCAACCGCTACGACCTGCTGTCCCCCCCGATGCTCGATCTGCTCGGCACCCTGTCCGACCAGTGCCGCGCCGCCGGGGTGCCGCTGTCGGTATGCGGCGAGGCGGCGGCGCGCCCAGCGGAGGCACTCACCCTGGTCGGCCTCGGCATCGAGAGCCTGTCGATGCCGGCCTCGGGCATCCTGCCGGTGAAGGCGCTGCTGCGCGATGTGGACCTCGGCGGATTCCGCCGCGTGCTGGCCGCCATCCGCCGCACCGGAGACGGCGCTGCCACCCTGCGCGAGCCGATCACGGCCTGGGCGCGCGAACATGGTGTCGCGCTGTAGGCTGCTGATGCGTCAGCCCGGCTTTTCGCGGCAAGCCTCTGGCCCGGCTTGGTTTCCCATTCATCAACACATCATGGGCGCAACGGACCCTCCGGCCTGCGCCATCGGCGGCAGCGAAATTTCGCCATCCTTCGGTGCGTTCGGGCACGCAAGCCCGTTGGCACGGAGGCCGGGTTTGTCTAGAACCGGCGCTTGACGGCCTTCACCTATCTCGCCCGCTTCCCCGCTTAGCAGGAATAGACCGTTTTGCTGCAGGATCGTAAATCCCGCCTGACCAAGGCCCGTCCGATGATGTCCTCGCTTGATGACGGCTGTGCCACGCGCCTGGGCGCCGATATCCGGGCGGCGCGCGAGCGGCTGGGCTGGGAATTGCCGGCGATTGCCGCCCATCTACGCATCCGCGAGAGCTACCTGGCCGCCATCGAGGACGGCCGGATCGCCGATCTGCCGGGCAACGCCTACGCCATCGGCTTCCTGCGCACCTACGCCACCGCCCTCGGCCTCGATCCCGACGAGACCGCCCGCCGGTTCCGCGAGGAAGCCGCCCATGTGAACCGCAAAACCGAGCTGGACTTCCCCGCCCCGGTGCCCGAGCGCGGCGTACCGGCCGGCGCCGTGGTGCTGCTCGGCGTGGTGCTGGCCATCGGTGCCTATGCCGGGTGGTACAAGCTGTCCGGCTCCGGCCGCCCGGAATTCGAAGCCGTGGCCCCGGTGCCGCCGCGCCTGCTCCCGCTGGCCGAGGCTCCGCGCCCGTCAAGCGAACCCGCCGCCACGATGGCCGATACCAAGCCCGCCCCGATGCCCGCCACCATGCCGAGCATCTCCCCCTCTTCCGCCGCCGCCGCGGTGCCGCCGCAGCCCGCCGTGATCGCCACGGCCACCGCCTCCCCGCCCGCCATCGCCGTGACGCCCGCCGTGATCGCCCTCGATGGCACCCGCATCGTACTGCGCGCCAAGTCCGAGGCGTGGGTGCAGGTGCGCGATGCCAAGGGCGGCGTGCTGCTCAACCGCGTCCTGCGCCCCGGCGAAACCTGGCCGGTGCCGCCCAAGGGCCAGCTCCTGCTCACCACCGGCAACGCCGGCGGCACCGAACTGCTCGTCGATGGCGTGCTGACCGCCTCCCTCGGCGGCGATGGCGTC
>CAIMWH010000291.1 GCA_903845065.1 uncultured Rhodospirillales bacterium
CGGATAAAAGTTTTTTGTTTATTTTTTTCAAAAAAGAAAGCGCTTTCTTTTTTGAAAAAAAGAAACAAAAAACTTTCGCCACTTGGAGTCCCCTGGACCACCGTGCGGGGCTGGTATAGGTCCGGCGCAAAGGAGACCTTGACGTGTTCGATCGTCGCCGCCTGCTGCTGTCCGCCACCCTCCTCGCCACCGCCACGCCCGCGCTGGCGCAGGTGCCGCGCAAGCCCGCACCCGCCCATCCCGCCGCCCCCGCCCGCCCGCGCAAGCCGGCCGAGCCGCCGCCGCCCACCGGCACCCCCGCCAACACCCCGCTCGGCCCGGTCGACACCGCGGCCAAATTCGCCGTCGCGCTCGATTTCGCCACCGGCGCCACCCTGCTCGACAAGGATGCCGACGTCTCGATGACGCCATCGTCGATGACCAAGCTGATGACCGCCTACATCGTCTACGGCATGCTCCGCGCCGGCCGCCTCAAGCTCGACCAGGAACTCCCGGTCAGCGAGCGCGCCTGGCGCATGGGCGGCTCCAAGATGTTCGTCGCCCTCGGCAGCCAGGTGAAGGTGGAAGACCTCATCCGCGGCATGATCATCCAGTCGGGCAATGACGCCTGCATCGTGCTCGCCGAAGGCATCGCCGGCTCCGAGGAACAATTCGCCGACCTGATGAACCAGAAGGCGCGCGAGATCGGCCTGGAGAAGAGCACCTTCCGCAACAGCACCGGCTGGCCCCACCCTGAACACCGCATGAGCGTGCGCGATATCGCCATCGTCGCCCGCCGACTCATCACCGACTTCCCCGAATACTACAAGTACGACGCGGAAAAAAGCTTCAAATACAACAACATCGAGCAGGAAAACCGCAACACCCTGGTCCAGAAGGGCGTTGCCGACGGGCTCAAGACCGGCCACACCGAGGATGGCGGCTACGGCATGGTGGTCAGCGCCCAGCGCCAGGGCCGCCGCGTGATCGTGGTGGTGAACGGGCTGAACACCATGCGCCAGCGCTCCGAGGAGGCCGAGCGCCTGCTCGAATGGAGCTTCCGCGAGTTCGAGAACGTCACCCTGTTCACCGCCGGGGATACCGTGGAGCGTGCCCCGGTGTGGCTCGGCGCCGCCCCCACCGTGCCCTTGGTCGGCGGGCGGGACCTTGTGGTCACCATGCCGCGCGGCTGGCGCAACAAGGCCAAGATCGCCATCGAATACCCAAGTCCTATCCCGGCCCCGGTGGTGCGCGGCACTACCATCGGCCGCCTCAGCGTGACCGGCGCCGGCGTGCCCGATCTCAGCATGCCGCTGCTTGCCGGCGCAGATGTCGCCCGCCTCGGCCTCGCCGGGCGCGCCATCGCCGTGCTCACCCGCATGGTCGGCGGCGTCTGACCACCGCCGTGCAACTCCGGGGCCGCTTCATCACCCTCGAAGGCGGCGAGGGCGGCGGCAAGTCCACCCAGGCCCGCCGCCTCGCGGACGCCCTGGCCGAGCGCGGCCTGCCCGTACTGCTCACCCGCGAGCCAGGCGGCTCGCCGGGCTCCGAAGTGCTGCGAAATCTGCTGCTTGGCGGCAGTGTCGCATGGTCCGCGCAAGCGGAGATGCTGCTCCATTTCGCCCACCGCGCCGAACATGTCGAGAAAACCATTCGCCCCGCGCTCGCCGCCGGAATGTGGGTGGTGTGCGACCGCTTCGCCGACAGCACCATGGTCTACCAGGGCTACGGCCAAGGCACCGACCGCGCCGCCATCGCCACCCTCACCGCCATGCTGGCGGTCCAGCCTGACCTCACCTTGGTGCTCGATGTCCCCGTCGCCACCTCGGTCGCCCGCCTGCACAGCCGCGGCGGCACCGCGGACCGCTACGAAAGCCTCGGCCCCGCCTTCTTCGCCCGCATCCGGGGCGGCTTCCGCGCCGTCGCCGAAGCCGCCCCGGAGCGCTGCGTCGTCCTCAACGGCGAACCCGCGCCGGATGAAGTTGCCCGCAATGTCCTCGCCACCGTCAGCGCCCGGCTGGAGGTGCCATGAGCACCCCCGAACCGCGCGCCAACCCGTTGCTGCGCGGCCACGAAGCCGCCGAGACCCTGGTTGTCGAGGCCCTGCGCGGCGGCCGCTTCCACCACGCATGGCTCATCACCGGCCCGCCCGGCATCGGCAAGGCCACCTTCGCCTTCCGTTTCGCCCGCCGCCTCCTTGCCGGCCCGCCGGACGGGCAGGGGCTTTATCTCCCGGAAACCGACCGCGTCTTCCACCGAGTCGCCGCCGGCAGCCACGCCGACCTGCTCACCGTCGAGCGCGAGTTCAACCTCAAGACCAAGCGGATGCGCACGGAAATCGTGGTGGAAAACGCCCGCGAGATCCCGCTCTTCATGCACCTCACCCCGGCCGAGGGCGGCTGGCGGGTGGTCATCGTCGATGGCGCGGAGGACCTCAATCGCAACGCCGCCAACGCCTTGCTGAAGGTTCTTGAGGAACCCCCCGCCCGCGCCGTGCTCCTGCTCACATGCAACGCGCCGGGCCGCCTGCTCCCCACCATCCGCAGCCGCTGCCGCCGCCTCGAACTTTCCCCGCTTGCCGACCCCGACATGGAAGCCCTGATCGCCCACTACCTCCCCGATCTCGACCCCGACGCCCGGGGCCGCCTCGTCACCATGTCCGAAGGCTCCATCGGCCGCGCCCTCGAACTCGCCGGCAGCGGCGGCATCGCGCTTGCCGGCCTCGTGGGTGAGGTTCTCGCCGCCATCCCCAATCTCAGCACCACCCGCGCCCACGCCGTCGCCGACCAGATCGGCCGCGACGAAGCCGCCTTCTCCACCTTCATGGACATGCTGCGCGCCGGCCTCGCCGCCGCCGTCCGTGACGCCGCCCGCGGCCGCGCCGACCCCGACCAAATGGGCATGCTCGGCCTGCGCCCCCTTGATGCCTGGGTCGACGTGTGGCACGCGCTCACTCGGCTACAGGACGAAACCGAAGGCGCCCACCTGGACAAGCGCCAGGCACTCGTCGCCGGCTTTGGCCTGCTCGCCGGAAAATCCCCGGGATTCCCATGAAACCGAAGTTCTACGTCACCACCCCGATCTACTACGTCAACGACGTGCCCCATATCGGCCACGCCTACACCACGCTCGCCTGCGATGTGCTGGCCCGCTGGAAGCGCCTGGACGGCTACGAGGTGATGTTCCTCACCGGCACCGACGAGCACGGCCAGAAGGTCGAGAAAGCCGCCGAAACCGCCGGCGTCGCGCCGCAGGACTTCACCGATCGCGTCAGCATCGCCTTCCGCGAGATGGCCGCCATCATGGGCGTGTCCAACGACGACTTCATCCGCACCACCGAAGCCCGCCACAAGGCGGCCTGCGCCGAATTGTGGAAGCGCCTGGAAGCCGCCGGCGACATCTACCTCGGCGGCTACGAGGGCTGGTACGCCGTGCGCGACGAAGCTTTCTACGACGAAGATGAACTGCGCACCCTGCCGGACGGCTCCAAGCTCGCCCCCTCCGGCGCCCCGGTGGAATGGGTGGTCGAGCCCAGCTACTTCTTCCGCCTCGGCGCCTGGCAGGAACGCCTGCTCGCCTTCTACGAAGCCAACCCCGATTTCATCGCCCCCGAAGCCCGCCGCAACGAGGTGCTGAGCTTCGTGCGCGGCGGCCTGCGCGATCTCTCGATCAGCCGCACCAGCTTTACCTGGGGCGTTCCGGTGCCGGGCGATCCTAAGCACATCATGTATGTGTGGCTGGATGCGCTGACCAACTACGTCACCGCCACCGGCTGGCCCGGCGAGGGCCCGCGCCGCGATTTCTGGCCCGCCGACCTGCACATGGTGGGCAAGGACATCCTGCGCTTCCACACCGTCTACTGGCCCGCCTTCCTGATGTCCGCCGGCCTGCCCACCCCCAAGCGCATCTTCGCCCACGGCTGGTGGACCATCGAGGGCGAAAAGATGTCCAAATCCCTCGGCAACGTCATCGCCCCCGCCGACCTGGTAAACGCCTACGGGCTGGACGCCACGCGCTACTTTCTGCTGCGCGAGGTGCCCTTCGGCAATGATGGAAACTTCAGCCGCAAGGCGCTGATTTCACGGATGAATGTCGAGCTTGCGAACGACCTCGGCAACCTCGCCCAGCGCTCCCTCAGCCTCATCGCGCGCAACTGCGCCGGCCTGCTCCCCGCCACCGGCCCGCACACCGAGGACGACACCACCCTCCTGGCCGCCGCCCACGCGCTGCCCGCCCAACTGCGGGCCCGCATGGACACCCAGGGCTTCGGCGACGCCCTGGAGGACGTCTGGAAAGTTATCCGCGCCGGCAACGGCTACATCGACCGCCAAGCCCCCTGGGCGTTGAAGAAAACCGACCTCCCCCGCATGGAACACGTCCTGCGCGTGCTGGCGGACGTCCAGCGCGTGGTCGCGACCGTCCTGCAACCCTTCATGCCCACCAGCATGGCACGCATGCTCGACCAACTCGGCGTCCCCGCCGACGCGCGCGACCTCGCGGCCCTCGCCACCCCGCTCGCCGCCGGTACCGCCCTGCCGGCCCCGCAGGGCGTGTTCCCCCGCTATGTCGAGGAAGTCGGATAACCCTTTCATGTTGATTGATTCCCACTGCCACCTCGACTACTTCCAGGGCGAGGACCGCGAAGCCGTGATCGCCCGCGCCGCCGCGGCCGGCATCGGCGAAATGGTGACCATCGGCACCCGCCTCACGGAATCGGACGTGGTGCGCGGCATCGCCGAGAGCCACCCCAATATCTGGTGCACCGTCGGCATCCACCCGCACAACGCCGGCGAACACCCGGTCCCAACCCCCGAGGCCATCGTCGCCGAAACCAACCACCCCCGCGTCATCGGCATCGGTGAATCGGGCCTCGACTATTTCTACGACAAGGCCCCGCGGGACCTGCAACAGGACAGCTTCCGCGCCCATATCCGCGCCGCCCGCCTCGCTGACCTGCCGCTGTGCATCCACGCGCGGGACGCCGACGACGACATCGCCGCCATGCTGCGCGATGAATACGCTGCCGGCCCCTACAGCTTCCTGCTGCACTGCTTCAGCTCCACCCGCGCGCTGTGCGAAGCCGCCCTCGAACTCGGCGGCTACATCAGCTTCTCCGGCATCCTCACTTTCCCAAAATCCCAGGAAATCAGGGACATCGCCCGCGATGTTCCGTCCGATCGGCTGCTGGTGGAAACCGACTCGCCCTATCTCGCCCCGGTCCCCTTCCGCGGCAAGCGCAACGAGCCCGGCCTTGTCGCCCACACTGCCCGGGTGCTGGGTGAAATCCACGGCCTCGACCCCGCCGGCATCGCTGACCTGACCACCGCGAATTTCCGCCGGCTGTTCAAGAAGGCCGCCTGATGCGCGTCACGCTGCTCGGCACCGGCGGCTCGGCCGGGGTGCCGATGATCGGCGGCGCCGACGGCAGCGGCGAATGGGGCGACTGTGACCCCGCCGAGCCCCGCAACGTCCGCACCCGCGCCAGCATCGTGATCGAGGGCGGGGCAGGGGATGGCGCCCTCCTTGTCGATACCTCGCCCGACATGCGCCACCAACTCCTCGCCGCCCGCGTCGCCCGCGTCGCCGCCGTGCTCTACACCCACGCCCACGCCGACCACATCACTGGCCTCGATGACGTCCGCCTGCTCAACCGCGTCATGGAACGCCCGATCGAGGCCTACGGCTCCCTCGAAACCATGCGCGAAGTCACTGCCCGCTTCGCCTACGCCTTCAAGCCCTGGCAGCCACCCTGGTTCTTCCGCCCCGTCCTGGTCTCCCACCCCGTCGCGTCGGACGCCACGCTCGACATTGCCGGCCTCACCGTGCGCCTGTTCGACCAGGACCACGGCTTCACCCGCTCCCTCGGCCTGCGCACCGGCGGCTTCGGCTACTCCACCGACGCCGTCGCCCTCGACGAGCGCGCCTTCGACGTGCTCGAAGGCGTCGATACCTGGGTTGTCGGCTGCTTCCAGCGCACGCCGCATCGCACCCACGCCTGGCTCGACCGCGTGCTCGAATGGGTCAACCGCCTCAAGCCCCGCCGCACCATCCTCACCCATATGGGCACCGACATGGACTGGGCCTGGCTGCGCGCCCATCTCCCCGCCGGCATCGAGCCGGGGTTCGACGGCCAGATCCTCGAAATCCAGGACTGAGCGGGAGGGCGCCCGCTTCGTCGGTCGTTATATTGTAGCAACTGGATTGTCAGGAAATTTTACAATTCGACATAGTTGTCAAAAAACATCCTAACAATACCAATAATATAACAAGTGGCACCATTTTTGCTTATCCGTTTCGTCATGCGGGCATCTCGCCACGCGATGCGCTAACGAGTGAGGAATTTGCCTTTGAAAACACATCTTGGCCTGAGCGCGGTACTAGCGCTGCTCGCCCCCTTCGCCGCCGCCCATGCGGATACCTTGTTCGTCGCCGACATGAACAGCAGCCTCGGCGTCCACACCATCGACACCGTCACCGGCAACCAGACCCTCGTCGGCAGCGTCCCCGGCGGCTATCCGCTCGGCATGACGTTTGATACCGCGGGCAATTTCTACACCTCGAACTGGGGCAGCGGGACCATCCAGCAATACGTCCCCACCGGCACCGGTAGCTACACCAACTCCACCTACGCGAGCGGCCTGAGCCTCAACTTCGGCCTGGCGTTCGATAGCTCGGGCAACCTGTTCGTCTCCGAGCAGTACAACAACGACATCATCAAGATCACCCCCGGCGGCACCAAGTCCGTCTTCGCCAGCGGCAGCGCCTTCCTCCAGCCCACCGCCTTGGCGTTCGATCCCGCGGGCAATCTCTACGTGGCCAATTTCGGCTCCAACAACAACGTGCTGCAAATCACCGCCGGCGGCGCCGTCTCGGTCTACGCCACGGGCTTCAGCGGCCCCGATGGCCTCGCCTTCGACAGCCACGGCAACCTGTTCGTCGCCAATGACTACGGCGGCAGCGTCTCGATGATCGCGCCCGACCTCACCCAGACCATCTTCTGGAACGGCGCCAGCGCCCCGCACGCCCTCGCCGTCGACAGCGCCGACAACCTCTATGTCGGCAACGAGGGCGGCAGCTTCATCGAGAAGATCACCCCGGGCGGCACTGCCACAGTGTTCGCCACCGGCGTGGGCGACCCCAACGCCCTGGCCTTCGCGGTGTCCGGCGGCCAAACCGTCGACACCCCCGAGCCCGCCAGCATGCTGGTCCTCGGCTCCGCCCTCGCCGGTCTCGGCGCGCTGCGCCGCCGCCGCGCGCGCTGATCCCGCGCCCACCACCCACGAAAAGGCCGCCCCCGGGCGGCCTTTTTTGGTTTCCAGGCTGGACAGCGGCCCCCCGATCATCGAACAACGCTGCACGCACGCCAGGGGGATCACGGCATGGATATCGGCACCACCACCCAAACCCTCCACCCGCTCGATCCGCTCGGCCTCGCCGAACTGGCGGCCTTCCGCGCCCTGGTTATCGCCCACCCCGGCTACGCCCCCAGCATGCGCTTCGCCACCGTGGAACTGCGCGAACCCCCGCGCCCCGTCGTCGAGGCCTGGCAGCCCGGCACCGCCGTGGTACGCGCCGCCCAGGCCGTGCTGCTCGATACCGCCACCGGCGTTGTCATCGAGGTGGTGGCCGATCTCAACCGCGCCACCATCGCATCCTGGGAAGCGCCGCCGCTCGGCCAGCCGCCGTACGGGCAGCCACCCATCATCCTCGACGAATTCGTCCGCGTCGGCCAGATCGTCCGCGCCGATCCCGCCTGGCGCGCCGCCGTGCTGCGCCGCGGTCTCACCGAGGCCGATATCGACCTCGTACAGGTCGATCCGTTTTCCGCCGGCAATTTCGGCTATCCGGAAGAGCAGGGCAGGCGGCTCGTCCGCGCCGTTGCTTACTGGCGTGGCGACATCCGCGACAACGGCTACGCCCACCCCATCGAGGGCGTCGTCGCCGTGGTGGACCTCATCGAAAACCGCGTCCTCACCTTGGTCGATGACCCCATCGCCATCCCGGTGCCGCGCAAGAAGCGCAACTACGGCCGCGAGGCCCTGCCGGCGCCGCGCACCGACCTCAAGCCGCTCTCCATCGTCCAGCCCGAAGGGCCCAGCTTCAGCACCGATGGCTGGGAAGTCCGCTGGCAGAACTGGCATTTCCGCGTCGGCTTCACCCCCCGCGAGGGCCTGGTGCTGCACCAGCTCGGCGTCGAGGGCCGCTCCGTCATCCACCGCGCCAGCATCACCGAAATGGTGGTGCCCTACGGGGACCCCACCACCAACCATTACTGGAAGAACGCCTTTGACGCCGGCGAATACGGCCTCGGCAAACTTGCCAACCAGCTCGAACTCGGCTGCGATTGCAAGGGCTTGATCCGCTACTTCGATATCCCGTGTGCAAACGATGACGGCGAACCGGAGTTGATGAAGAATGCTGTCTGCATGCACGAGGAAGACTACGGAATCCTCTGGAAACACTATGAATTTCGCAATGACATCCGCGAAGTCCGGCGCTCCCGCCGCCTGGTCGTCAGCTTCTTCGCCACCGTCGGCAATTACGACTACGGCTTCTATTGGTACCTCTATCAGGACGGCACCATCCAGCTCGAAGGCAAGCTGACCGGCATCATCCAGACCGCTGCCATCGCCCCGGGCGAGCCCTACAAGTGGGGCGCCATGGTGGACGAGAACCTCGGCGGCCCCACCCATCAGCACTTCTTCAACGCCCGCCTGCACATGGCGCTGGACGGCAGCGGAAATACGGTCACCGAACACGAGTTCCAGCCGCGCCCATGGGGCACCGACAACCCGCACGGGAACGCCTTCAACGTCACCAGCCGCGTATTGGCGCGCGAGCGGGATGCCGCCCGCGAGGCCGATGGCCGCACCGGCCGCTATTGGAAAATCACCAACCCTAACCGCACCAACAGCGTCGGCAATCCGCCCGCCTACAAGCTCGTCGTCAACGCGAGCCCGCTGCTGCTGGCCCAGGAAGGCAGCGCCGTCCATAGGCGGGCCGGCTTCGCCACCAAACATGTGTGGGTAACGCAGTACGACCCGGCCGAACGCTTCGCCGCCGGCGATTACCCCAACCAGCACCAGGGCGGCGCCGGCCTGCCGGCCTACATCGCCCAGAACCGCAACATCGAAAACGCCGACATCGTGGTGTGGCACACCTTCGGCCACACCCATGTCTGCAAGCCCGAGGATTTCCCCATCATGCCGGTCGAATACGCCGGCTTCATGCTCAAACCCAACGGCTTCTTCGCCGCCAACCCGGCGCTCGACTTGCCGGACGACAGCGGCCACAGCACCCTGGCCGCGGACGAGCCGCCATCATGCTGCTGCGAATGACGCGTCCATTCTTTCCATAATATACCTTCTGCGACATTCAACCCGGCGCGCCAACCAGCGCGCCGGCTACCTCGCCCGCCGATAAACCACCGTCAGATTATTCGCCGGCATCTCCGCCACCGCCTCCAACCGCAACCCCGCCCCCTCGGCCAACGCCGTCACCGCCTCCAGATCCCGCACCCCCCACGCCGCATCGCGCCCCCGCAGCGACGCATCGAACGCCACGTTGCTCTCCGCCGTATGCTGGCCCTCCCGCTTGAACGGCCCGTACAGCACCACCACCCCGCCCACCGGCAACACTCGCCGCGCGCCCCGCATCAACCCCTCCGCCGCCGCCCACGGCGCGATATGGATCATGTTGATGCAAACGATCGCATCCGCCGCCTCCACCGGCCATGCATCGCCGGACGCATCGAGCGCCACCGCCGGGCGAACATTGCCCAGCCCCGCGGTCCACGCATCCACGCTCTCCCGCCGCCCCGCATCGAACTCCGTCGGCTGAAAAATCAACCCGGGCAGCCCCGCCGCGAAATGCGCCACATGCTCCCCCGTCCCGCTCGCCACCTCCAACACCAGCCCCGCCGCCGGCAGCACGCCACGCAGCACCTCCAGGATCGGCTCACGATTCCGCGCGGCGGCCGGCGCGAACTGGCGGGGATCAGGGGTCATGCGCACTCCATGCGAAAAAGCCAAAACGGGCCCAAAAATCGACCTGTTTCAACACCCTAGCCTCGATCCGCAACCCCCGCAATCAGCCCGGCATCTGCCACATCGCCGGCACCAGCTGATACGACCCCGCCCCGTCCCGCGCGATATGCCCCGTCGCCGGGAACGGCGCATGATAGAATGCCACCTGCATCTTCTCGCTCGCCGCCACGTCCAGCATCCGATGCCGCGTCTGCCGCGCCTGCTCCCCGTCCATATCCACGATCGCCTGCCAATCCGGTCGCCGCACGAACAGCGCCGTATTGTTGGTGAGGTCCGACATCATCAGGAACTTCGCCGCGCCCGACTGGATCGCGAACACCGTATGCCCCGGCGTGTGCCCCGGCGCCGCCACCGCGGAAATCCCCGGCACGATCTCCTTCCCCCAGTCATACCGCGTCACGTCCTTGGCCATCGGCCCGAACACCCGCCGCACGTTCTGGAACGCCCCCTTCATCCCCTCCGGCGCCTGCGCCATCTTGCCGTCATCCATCCAGAAGTCCCATTCTGGCGCGCTCACCAGCACCTCGGCGTTCGGAAACACCGCCCGCCCGTCCTTCAGTCTTGTCCCGTTGATATGGTCACCATGGAAATGGCTGATGATCACCGCATCCACATTGGCCGGATCGAACCCAGCCGCCCGGAAATTCGCCATCCAACTCCCCGTCGTCGGCGCGCCGAGGTCCCCGTTGCCGGAATCGAGCAGCACCAGCTTCTTTCCGGTATTCACCACCAGCGACGTGAACGGGATCGTCACCTGGTCCTGCGCCATGAACGCCTCGCCCAGCACCTTGCGCACCTCGTCCACCGGCGTGTTCTTGATGAACCCGTCGAGCGGCCGATACGCCGCGCCATCGCTGATCGAGGTAATCTCGAACGCCCCCACCTTGGAGCGGAAGAACCCCGGCGCCTGCACCCCCGCCTGCGGTTGCGCCGCCCCCGCCACCCCCGGCACCAACGACGCCAACCCCGCGCCAATCGCCCCACGCCGCGTGATATTCATACCCAAGCCCCCTATGCCGCCCTTTTGCAGGATGACGGCCGGCATGGCACATCCATTCCGCCCATCCCCGCCAGACGAGGAATTTCCCGTTGCCAGAAGCCGAAATCGAACTCCGCCGCCTCCTCGACATCATGGCCGCCCTCCGCGATCCGTCCGCCGGCTGCCCGTGGGATGTTGTGCAAACCTTCGACACCATCGCCCCCTACACCATCGAGGAAGCCTACGAAGTCGCCGACGCCATCGCGCGGCGCGATTTCGCCGCCCTCCCCGATGAACTCGGGGACCTCCTCTTCCAGGTCGTCTACCACGCCCAGATGGCCGCCGAGGCCGGCCACTTCGCCTTCGCCGACGTCGCCCGCGCCATCTCCGACAAAATGATCCGCCGCCACCCGCACGTCTTCGGCGATGCCGCCGCGCGAGACGCCGCCGCCCAGACCGCCGCCTGGGAACTCCAGAAACAGGCCGAACGCACCGCCCGCGCCGAAACCGGCACCCTCGCCGGCATCCCCGCCGGCATGCCCGCCCTCACCCGCGCCCTCAAAATCACCAACCGCGCCGCCCGCGTCGGCTTCGACTGGCCCGACGCCGAAGCCGTGCTGGAAAAGCTCGACGAGGAAGTTGCCGAACTCCGCGCCGAACTCCCCGCCGCCGACAAAGCCCGCCTCACCGACGAAGTCGGCGACATGCTCTTCGTCCTCGCCAACCTCGCCCGCAAACTCGATCTCGACCCCGAAGCCTGCCTCCGCCACGCCAACGCCAAATTCGCCCGCCGCTTTGGTGCCGTGGAAACGCGTCTCGCGACCGAGGGTAAAACGCCCAAGGATGCCACGCTCGCGGAAATGGAAGCCAAGTGGCAGGAAGTTAAGCAGGAAGAGAAGCGTCTTCTTTTTTGAAAAAAAGAAGCAAAAAACTTTTGTCCGTTTAGAGGCTGTCTGAGAACGCCATCAGAATGGGTTGGATGACCACGGTCTGATGTGATTCCAAAGGGTTGTC
>CAIMWH010000292.1 GCA_903845065.1 uncultured Rhodospirillales bacterium
CGCTTCTTTTTTGAAAAAAAGAAGAAAAAAACTTTTGGCATGTTGGCACCGGCCGCGCGGCAACGACGGTGCGATAACAATCAAAAGTTTTTGGTTCTTTTTTTCAAAAAAGAACCGCTTGCTTCTACTTAACCATCAACGCCAACAACCCCCGCAACAGCGCCGTCGGCGTCGGCGGGCAGCCGGGGATTCGCAACGCCACCGGCACCACATCCGCGGCGCCACCCGCCTCGCAGGCATAACTCCCGCCGAACAGCCCGCCGCAGGTGGCGCAATCGCCCACTGCCACCACCCATTTCGGATCGGGCGTTGCCTGGTACGTGCGCAGCAGTGCCTCGCGCATGTTCTTGCTCACCGGACCGGTCACCAGCAGCACATCGGCGTGGCGCGGCGAGGCGACGAAATGCAGGCCGAAGCGCTCAGCGTCATAGAACGGGTTGTTGAGCGCGTGGATTTCCAGCTCGCAGCCGTTGCAGGATCCGGCATCGACCTCGCGGATGGCCAGGCTGCGGCCGAGGCGGCGGCGGGCGGCGGCGTTCACCTCGCCGGCCAGTTGCGCCAGGGCGTCCGGGTCGGGCGACGGTGCAGGTTCGGTGGCGGGGCGGCGGCTGAGGCTTTCGAGCAGGGTCTTGCGCATCAGAGATCGACCCCCGAGTAGGAGCAGTTGAAGGATTTATTGCACAGCGGGAAGTCGGCGACGATGTTGCCGAACACGGCGGTTTCCAGCAGCGGCCACTGGAACCACGAGGGATCGCGCAGATGGCAGCGCGCCACCGTGCCGTCGGCTGCGATGCGCAGCCATACGAGTACGTCGCCACGGAACGACTCCGTCAGGGCCATGCCTTCACGCACGCCGTCGGGGGCGGGCAGGGGGGTGAACCATGGCCCGGCCGGCAATTCGGCCAGCATCTGCTCGATCAGGCCGAGGCTGGCGCGCATTTCGAGGATGCGTATCCACACTCGCGCATTCACATCGCCGTCCTCGCGGACGGGCACGTCGAGCTTCAGTTCGTCGAAGGGGGCGTAGCCGGGCCAGCGCCGGCAGTCGAAATCGCGCCCGGAGGCCCGGCCGACATGGCCGCCGGCGCCGAAGCGGCGCACGAACTCCGGCTTCACGATCCCGGTTGTCACCGTCCGGTCCTGCAGCGAGGCCATGCTGTCGTAGAGGTCGACGAGTTGATCCAGGCGATCGCGGAAATCTGGGACCAGGGCGTGCAGCGCGGCCACGCCCTCGGCGGCGATATCGCGGCTGGTGCCGCCTGGCACGATGCAATCCATCATCAGCCGATGCCCGAACGCCGCCGCCGTGGCCCGCAACAGGCGCTCGCGCAGCATCGAACAGTGGGACAGCATGATGGCGAAGGAGGCGTCGTTGCAGATCGCCCCGAAATCGCCGATGTGGTTGGCCACCCGCTCGATTTCGCCCATCAACGCCCGCAGCCACACGGCGCGGGGCGGGGGCGCCACGCCGAGTGCTGCCTCGACCGCCCGGGCATAGCTTGCCGCATAGGCCACCGTCGCGTCGCCCGAGACCCGGCCGGCCAGGCGCGCGCCATGCTCGATGGTGGCGCCGGCGAACAGCGACTCGGTGCCTTTATGGGTGTAGCCCATGCGTTGTTCCAGCCGCACCACCGTTTCGCCATCGGCGGTGAAGCGGAAATGGCCGGGCTCGATGATGCCGGCATGCACTGGCCCGACCGGGATTTCGTGCAGGTTGTCGCCCTTCACGGCGAGGAATTTGTAGTCATGCGCCGGGGCGGCGCCCGGCGTGCCCATCGGCGTGCCCAGGCCCCAGGCGCCATGATCGAGCCAATGGCGCGTGTCCTCGGCGCCCTCGGCCATCAGCCCGAAGAGGTCCTGCACGCAGCGTTCCAGGCGGATCGCCGGCGGATGTGCGAGCCCGACGGAGGGGAACCTGCCCTCGGGGCAGTCGATGGTGAATACCGCGATTTCCGCGGTTTCCGGGGCCGAGACCGCCATATGCACGCAGCCTGGTTCGCCCCACAGCCCCAGCAGCGTCAACTCGCCGCCGGCCAGATGCAGGGTGATGCGCTGCCACGTCTCTACATCCACCATGGCCCGCGGCCACGGCACATGATGCGTGATGATGCTGCCGGCTTCCAGCAGGGGGGCGAGGATGGACATCTCAGCCCAGCATCCGCGCAACGTGTTCGAACCACGCCACCAGTGCCGGCGGCAACCAGATGCCGGCGCCCAGCACCAGGATCAAATGGGCGAACAACGGCAGCGTGCTGGCCTCCACCGGCCCGGTTGGCCCGCGCGGGGCGCCGAATGCCAGCCCGTGCAGCCGCATCAGCAGCGCCCCGAAGGCCAGCAGCAGGCCGACGCCGAGGATCACCGCCAGCACTGGATCGCGCGCGAAGGTGTTGCCCATCACCATGAACTCGCTCATGAAAATCCCGAATGGCGGCAGCCCGGCGATCGCCGCCACGCCGGCCACCAGTCCCCAGCCGAGCAGCGGATGGGTCACCGTCAGGCCGCCGATATCGGCCAGCCGCTGCGAGCCCTTCACCTGGGCGATGTGCCCCACGGTAAAAAAGATCGCCGACTTGGTGAGCGAGTGCATCACCATCTGCAACAGCCCGGCGAAGTTCGCCACCGGCCCCGCCATACCGAAGGCGAACACGATGATGCCCATGTGCTCGATCGACGAATAGGCGAACATCCGCTTGATATCGCGCCGCCGGTACAGCATCAGCGCGGCGAACACCAAGGACAGTAGTCCCAGCGTGATCATCAGCGGCCCCGGCGCGATCGCCGCCGGGTTGGCCGCCAGGATCATCTTGAACCGCAACAGCGCATACAGCGCGACATTGAGCAGCAACCCGGACAGCACGGCCGAAACCGGCGTCGGCCCCTCGGCATGCGCGTCCGGCAGCCAGGCGTGCAGCGGCACCAGGCCGATCTTGGTGCCGTAGCCGATCAGCAGGAACACGAAGGCGAGGTTGAGCAGGCGCGGGTCGAAATCGGGCGCGGCTCCCACCAGCGTGGTCCACACCATTGCATCGATGCCCTCGCCCAGCACGCCACGGGCCGCCAGATAGACCAGGATGGTGCCGAACAATGCGAGCGCGATGCCGACGCTGCCGAGGATGAAATACTTCCACGCCGCCTCGATCGCCGCCGGGGTGCGGTAGATGCCCACCATCAGCACCGTCGTCAGCGTCGCCAGTTCCAGCGCTACCCACATCAGGCCGATATTGTTGGCGATCAAGGCGAGATTCATGCCGAAATTCATCAACTGGAACATCGCGTGGTAGAACCGCAGGTAGCGCGGGGTCAGCCGCCCGATCTCCAGTTCATGCGCGATGTAGCTGGCCGAGAAGATACTCGTGGTGAAGGCCACGAAACTGCCCAGCACGATGAACACCACATTGAGGTCATCGATGAACAGCAGCGGCCCCATCTCCGGGCGGTGCCACGCCAGACTGGCCGCGGCGATCAGCGTCAGCAGTGCCGTTACCACGTTCAGGATCGCGGACAGCCGGTAGGACGGCAGCAGCGCCAGCAGCGCCGCGGCGCCGAGGGGGGTGAAGATGACCGCGTTCAACATCAGCGCCGCTCGCCCCTGAACCGGTCCAGCGCCTGGACGTCCACCGTGTCGAACCGCTCGCGGATGCGGAACAGGAAGATGCCGACCACGATGAAGGCAATCAGGATGGAGAACGCCACCGAGATTTCCACCACCAGCGGCATCCCGCGCGCCCCGGTGGCGGCCAGCACGATGCCGTTTTCGAGCGACATGAACCCGATCACCTGGCTCACCGCGTTGCGCCGCGTCACCATCATCAGCAGGCCCAGCAGCACCACGGACAGCGCCAGAGCGATATCCTCGCGGGACACCGGATCAGAACCCCCCGTCACCGGCAGCACCACCTGCAATGACAGGGCCACCAGCCCGATACCGGCCAGCATCGTCAGCCCGGTGCCGCCCACCGTCTCGATTTCCCGGTCGATCCCGAGTTTCACGATGATCCGCCGCAGCGCCATCGGGATCACCACCGCCTTGAAGCCGATCGCGAGGCCCGCGGTGATGAACAAATGCGGCGCCTCCTGGATGATCGCCTGCCACGCCACCGACAGCGACAGCACCACCGCCTGCGCCGCCAGCGCGTTGATCAGCGCGCCCAGCCGGTCCTGGTAGAGCATCATGAAGCTCAGCAGCACCAGGAAGCCGGCCAGCATGTGGGCGACATCGAAGGACAGGCTGTGCATCACAGGCTCCTCGAGACGAACAGCAACAACGTGGCGAGGAACCCCAGCATCAGCGCGGCACCTAGGAAATTTGGCACCCGGAACACCCGCATCTTGGCGATCGAAACCTCGAACGCCCCCAGCATCGCTCCCGCGCCCGCCAGCTTCACCGCATACGCCGCCAGCCCCAGCACATGCGCGCCAATGCCCGAACCCTCCGGCGCCAGGCCCAGCGGCACGAACAGGCAGCCGAGCAGCGAGGCGTACAGCAGCAGCTTCACCATGGCGGCGAGATCAATCATCGCCAAGTGGCGGCCGGAATACTCCAGCACCATCGCCTCGTGCACCATGGTGAGTTCCAGGTGTGTCGCCGGGTTGTCCACCGGGATGCGTGCATTCTCGGCCAGCGCCACGATCACTAGCGCGATTAAGGCGAGCGCGAGAGACACCCGCAGGCCGACCTGATAGGTCAGCATCGTCGCGGCGATATTCGACAGCTGGGTGGACCCCGCCACCAGCGCTACCGAGAACGCGATCATGATCATCGCCGGCTCGGCCATGGAGGCGATCATCAACTCGCGCGAGGTGCCGATGCCGCCGAAACTGGTGCCGACATCGAGCCCCGCCAGCGTCTGCGCGAACCGGCCGAGGCCGAGCAGCGCGGTGATGGCGATCAGGTCGCCCGACCAGGAGAAAATCAGGCCGGTCGCATAGGTCGGCACCAGGGACGCCGCCACCCAGGTCGCCGCGAACACCACATAGGGCGCCACCCGGAACAGCCACGAGGCGCTGTCCGCGACGATCGCCTCCTTGTTCAGCAACCGCCATAGATCGCGGTACGGCTGCACCAGCGGTGGGCCCTGTCGGCGCAGCAGATGGGCCTTCACCTTGCGCACGAAGCCGGTGAGCAACGGCGCCAGGGCCAGCACCACCATCATCTGGACGCCCTGGAGGAGGAGGTCGCCGATCATGATTGCTTGACCACGGGAGAATTCAACAAAGACAAGCAAGCGCTTCTTTTTGGAAAAAGAAACAAAAACTTTTGTCCATGGCAGTGTGGGACGGTCATCCGCCTACTCCTACCATCAGTAATAGCGCCACCAGCAGGAGGAATACGATGCCGAGGTAGCGGCGGATGGTGAGGAATTGCAGGTGGTTTACCTTGCCGGCGACATAGGCCACCGCGATACCGAGCGGCGCGAACACACCAACCCACACCGGGTCAATGATCGACTTGGCAATACTCGCGGCCCGCAGCGTGCCCGGCTCCGGCATGTCCACCACCTCGCGCGAGCGGAACACCACCGCGCCCAGCACCCGGCGCAACGGCTGCGACAGGCTCGCGGCCGAATACTGCGCCAGCGGGCCAAGCCCAGGATATCCGCAATCCCACGGACGCGACCGCCTGGTCGCCCGCCCGGCCACCCGATGCACCAGCACCGCACTGCCCCACGCCACAATCACCAGGAACAGCCCGATCATCAGCCCGTTGTAAGAACTCCTGGCATCCACCACCGGCACAATGGTGAGCCACGCCGTGCCGATCTGCGCCGGCATCCGTGCCCCCGCCAGCGCCTGCACCGATGGCGCCAGGGCGTCGATCACCACGCCGGGGAGCAAGCCGGCCAGCACGCACAACCCGCACAGCACCAGCATCGCCAGCAGCGAGAAACGGTCAGTCTCTACCGCCGTCTCGGCCACTTTCGTCCTGGGACGGCCCAGATAGAGAATGCCGAACGCCCGCACGAAACATGCCGCCACCAGCGCCGCCGCCAGCGCCAGCAACGTGCCCACCGCCGGCACCAGCACCTTCAGGCCCCATTGCGGCAATGCCGGGCTGACGAAGATCGCCTGGAACGCCAGCCACTCCGAAGCAAATCCATTCAACGGGGGCAGCGCCGCGATCGCCATCGCCGCCACCAGGAACGCGCCCGACGAAATCGGCATCCGATGGATCAACCCGCCCAGTTTCTCGATATCGCGCTCGCCGGTGGCCGTCAGCACCGCGCCGGCGCCGAAGAACAGCACGCTCTTGAACAGCATGTGGTTGAACGCGTGGAACAGCCCCGCGGTCAGCGCCAGCGCCGCCCCGGCCGGCAACCCGTTGGCGCGGAACGCCAGGGCCAGCCCGAGGGCGAGGAAAATGATCCCGATATTCTCGATGGTGCTGTAGGCCAGCAGCCGCTTGAGGTCCCGCTCCATCAGCGCGTGCAGCACGCCGAGCGCCGCCGTCAGCCCGCCTACCAGCAGCACCGGCATGCTCCACCACCACACCGTGGGGCCCAGCAGGTCGAACACGATGCGGATGAAGCCGTAGATCGCCACCTTGGTCATCACGCCGCTCATCAGCGCCGAGACATGCGAGGGCGCCGCCGGGTGCGCCAGCGGCAACCAGACGTGCAACGGCGCCAGGCCGGCCTTCGAGCCCGCGCCGACCAGCGCCAGGCCCAGCACCACGGCGCCCGAAACCGCGCCTGGATGCGCCGCCCGCATCGCCGCGAAGCCGAATCCGCTGCCGCCCGCCAGCACGCCGAACGCCATCAGCAGCGCCAGCGTGCCGAAGCTCGCCATCACCAGATAGATGTAGCCCGCCCGCGCATTGCCGGCCTCGCGATGGTGCGACATCACCAGCGCCCAGGAGGCGAGCGACATCAACTCCCACGCGAACAGGAAGGTGTAGGCATCGTCGGCCACCACCACGAGGTTCATCCCGGCCAGGAACAGCGGATAGAACGGCAGCACCCGCTGCGGCTCATGCTCGTGGGCGCCGTAGCCGATGGCGTAGAGGCTCGCCGCCGCGGCGCCCAGATCGACGATCACCAGGAAGCATGCCGCCAGCGGGTCCACCCGCAAATGGCTGCCGAGCCCGGGCAGCCCGATCGGGAACGCCGCCTCGGCGCCCGGCCCGGCCAGGCTCCCCAGGGCGGCGATGGCGATTGCTCCGCTGATCGCCAGACAGAGTGAATACACCACCGTGCCGGCATCGCGCTGGCGGGCGGCGAACGCGCCGACAAGCGCCACCGCGAGCAGCGCCAGGACACCGTAAACCACCAGCCCCAATGCCATCATGGCTTCAACCGCACCCCGCGCCCGCCGCCGGCGGATGCTGCGCCCTCCGCGAGCAATTCGATACCCGCCGCGGCCAGTGCGTCCACCAGTTTCATCAGCGAGTCGACATTGCCGCGGATCACCCCGCCGCTGCCTTCCATGCGTTGGATCGTCGGCAGCGACAGCCCGCTGAGCTCCGCGAGCTGGCGCTGGTCAATCCCGAGCAGCGCCCGGGCCGCTTTCATCTGCGGTGCCGTGATCATGCCTGAACCTCGCATACCCCCGCACGAAACGCAATAACTCACGTTTAAGACATCACATCCGCAAACCGCTTCGCTTCCCCGCCGAGCCTGCTACTCTGTGCGGCACCACAACAGGGGGGCTGCCCGTGGAACCCGATATCATTCCCTATTCGCCCATCGTCGATCGCCCGAAGCTCTGGTGGCCGGATGACGCCAAGGTCGCGCTGTGGATATGCCCGAACATCGAGCATTACGAGTTCATGCCGAAATTCCAGCGCGTCCGCGATCCCTGGCCGCGCTCGCCGCACCCGGATGTGCTCGGTTACTCCCTGCGCGACTACGGCAACCGCGTGGGGTTGTGGCGGCTGTTCGATGCCATGGACTCGCTCGGCCTGCGCGCCACCGTGTCGCTCTCGATGTCGGTCATCCAGCACTACCCGGCCATTCTGGAGGCGATGGAGAAGCACAACTGGGAACTGATGTCCCACGGCATCTACAACACGCGCTACCACTGGAATTTCTCCCCCGAGGAGGAACTGGCAGCGATGATGGAGTGTCGCGAAATCCACCGCAGCCTCACCGGGCGCGAGCAGCGCGGCTGGTTCAGCCCCGCCGTAACCAACACCATGCAGACCTTCGACCTCGCCGCCGAGGCCGGCTACGACTATTGCTGCGATCTCTACCATGACGATCAGCCCTTCCCGGTGCGCACCAAGACCGGCAAGCTCATCACCGTGCCCTACACGATGGATCTCAACGACGTCATCGCCTGGCGCCGGGGGGACGAGATCGAGGCCTTCACCCAGCAGATACGCGACTATTTCGACACCGTGTATGCCGAGGGGGACGTGCATGGCCGGGTGATGTGCATCGCGGTGCATCCGTTCTGGGTTGGCCAGCCGCATCGCATCCGCGCCTTCCAGCGGGTGCTCGAATACATCCTCTCCCACAAGGGCGTCTGGTGCGCCACGGCCGCCGACATCGCCGATCACGCGCGTTTCAACCATTTGCCGATGCTCGAATCCCACCTTTCCAACCGGAGCTTCCTCCATGGCTGAGCCGTCGAACATTCCGCCGGTTGACGAATTCCGCCTGCCCGGCATGGACCATGAACTCTACGAATTCCGCGCCCTGCCCGATGCGCCGCGGTTCGACTGGCCGAACGAAGCCCGCATCGCGCTGACCGTCACCGTGATGCTCGACTACTGGGAACTCCAGCCGCCGGCGGATGCCCGGCCGGACCCGCGCATCGTCTCGCCGCTGGGCAAGTTCGATCCGGACTGGCTGACCTGGTCGGTGCGTGAATACGGCAACCGGGTGGGCATTTTCCGCGTGATCGACATGCTCGATCGCTACGGCATCACCCCGAGCGTCGCCATCGGCACCGAGGCCATCAAGCGCTATCCCGAACTGGTGCAGGCCTTCCGGGACCGCGAGGCCTGTTTCATGGCGCACGGCACCTTCGCCACGCGGCGGATCACCAGCGCCATGGACGAAATGGACGAGATGATCCTGCTCGCCGAATGCGCCGATGCCCTGCAACGCGCCACCGGCACCAACCCGGCCGGCTGGTGCGGGCAGGACTACACCGAGAGCGAGCGCACGCCGGAGATGCTCGCCCAGGCCGGCTTCACCTACACGACGGACTGGAGCAACGACGACCGGCCGTACAAGATGACCAGCGGCCTCGTCAGCCTGCCCGCCCATTCCGAATGGTCCGACCTCGAGGCCATCCACCTGCGCCGCGTCGCGCCGAAGGTATGGGCGGATGGCGTGGCCGAGGCCTTCGCGGTGCTGCATGACGAGGGCGGCGGCTGCTTCAACCTGACGTTGCATCCCTGGGTGATCGGCAAGCCGCACCACATTCGCTACCTCGGGGATGCACTCTCCCGCATCCTCGGCCGCGGCAAGGTGTGGCGCACCACCACCAACGCCGTCGCCAGCCGCGTGGCGGGGCAACTCGGCTGATATGCGGTCCCCTCCCGGTGCGCCGGGAGGGGCGCCGCGCCACCCATCAACACATTGCGCTGTCATGCGGCGCGCTGTGGCACAAGTGCCGCGAACCGGCTAAACCTGCGGTTCCGATCAGCAGGGGGAATGGACCGAGATGGCGACCAATCTGAACATCAAGCGCCCGTCATGGGTGGACGAATTCCGCAGCTTCATCATGCGGGGCAACGTCGTCGATCTTGCCGTCGGCTTGATCATCGGTGCCGGCTTCACGGCCATCGTGGGCAGCCTCATCAAGGACCTGTTCAACCCGCTCGTCGGCCTGGTGCTCGGCGGGATCGACTTCTCCAATGTATTCATCACGCTGAAGGGCCAGTCCGCCCCCACGCTGGAAGCCGCCAAGGCCGCCGGCGCGGTGACGCTGAATGTCGGGCTGTTTCTGAACGCGGTGGTGCAGTTCGTCATCGTGGCCTTTGCCGCGTTCTGGGTGGTGAAGGTGATGAGCTCCATGCAGCGCGCCAAGGAAGCGGCCCCTGCCGCCCCGCCGGTGCCCACCAAGTCCGAACTGCTGCTAACCGAAATCCGCGATCTTCTCGCCAAGCAGCAGGGCGGCTAGCCGCGCGATGACGGCCCAACCCCCAGCCTTCGACGGCGGCATCACGCGGGACCTGCTGATGAGCGGCGTGCTGCGCGAGCAGATCGCCAAGGCGATGCCGCATATGCGCCTGACCACTGACGCCGAGCGCGCCGCCTCGCTGCGCGCCATTCTCGACGCCCGGCCCGAACACGGGGACGGCGTGTGGGTGTTCGCCTATGGCAGCCTGATCTGGAACCCGGCGATCCATATCGTCGGCCAGCGGATTGCCCATGCCGTGGGCTGGCACCGCGCGTTCTGCCTCTCGGTCAGCATGGGGCGCGGCACCCCCGAAAGCCCCGGCGCCATGCTCGGCCTGCGCCCTGGTGGCACCTGCCCGGGCGCGGTGCTGCGGATCGCGGAAACCGACGTGGAGCATGAGCTTGATCTGCTCTGGCGCCGCGAGATGGTGGCGGATGGCTATATCCCGCGCTGGGTGCCGATCGCCGATGCGGACGGGCGCGATCTTGGCGGGGCGATCGCCTTCACCATCAACGCGGACCAGCCGACGTATTGCGGGCATCTGCCGGAGGACGAGATCGTTGGCCGCCTGGCCACCGCGCGCGGACGGCTGGGCACCGGGGCGGAGTATCTGTTTCGGACTCGCGATGGGCTGGCGGCGATGGGGGTGATTGATCCGTTCCTGGACCGGATGGCCACGCTGGTGCGGGAGCGTATGGCAGCAGAGTGACCGGGCTGCGGGTGGGTAGGGTGAAGCGTTTTCTTTTTTGAAAAAAAAGAAACAAAAGACTTTTATCCG
>CAIMWH010000293.1 GCA_903845065.1 uncultured Rhodospirillales bacterium
CACCACGTATCAATAAAATTCCGCTTCTTCCCCTGCCGCACCACCGGCGCCGGCACGCTATCCAATCCCCGCACCAGCCAGTCCCGCGTCTCAGCCGGATCGATCACATCATCGATCTCCAGCATCCCCGCCATGCTGATCGCCTTGCCCCGCCGATACATCGCATCGACCAGCCGGCGGAACTCGGCGTCACGCGCCGCCGGATCGGCAATCGCCTCCAGCTCCTTGCGGTAGGCCAGCCGCACCGCCCCCTCGAAGCCCATGCCGCCGAACTCGCCGGTGGGCCAGGAGACGGTGAAAACTGAGGCATGGAAATTCCCGCCCACCATCGCCAGCGCCCCCAGCCCGTAGCCCTTGCGCAGCGCCACGGCGAAAATCGGCACCTCCAGATTGGCCCCGCCGACGAACATCCGGCACACCCGGCGCACCTGCGCCGCCTTCTCCGCCTCGGGGCCGACCATGAAGCCCGGCGTATCGATCAGCGAGAGGATCGGCAGATCATGCGCGTCGCACAGTTGCAGAAAACGGGCGGCCTTGTCGGCGGCGTCCGCGTCAATCGCCCCGCCGAGATGCAGCGGGTTGTTGGCAATCAGCCCCATCGGCCGGCCGGCGATGCGCACCAGCGCGGTGATCATGCCCAGCCCGAAGGAGGGCCGCAGTTCCAGCACACTGCCGGTATCGGCCAGCGCCAGAGTGACGGCGCCGGTGCCGGTCACAACCTGGCGTTCGCCCGGGTCGATCCAGGCATAGACGTCGGCGGTGCCGGCGGGCAGCGAGACCAGGCTGCCGGCATTGGACGAGGCGACGACGTTACCGGAGGGCCGGGTCAGGGTGCCGGGCGTGCCGCCGTCGAAGCTGCCGTAGCCCATCTCGTAGAAGCTGGTGCCGGCGATGACGTATTTGACCTGCACCGCCGAGACGCCATAGGCGGCCTGGAACGAGCGCCGCGACGTGGCTGCGGCGTTCAAAGTGAGCGTGCCAGTGCCGGTCGTGCCGGTCGTCTGGTGGGCGCGCCAGCCAAGCCCCTGGAGATGGGTGAAGGCGCGGAACGCCTCGTCGGGAACATCGAGCGCGCCGGCGAGTGCCGGCAGGGACCATGTGCTGTCCTGGGTCATTCGGGCCTCGTGAAACTGGCTAAGGTGGTGGAGGGGCGGCGCGTGGCGCTGTTCTCGGTGGCGTAGCCGACTCCGAGGGCGCGACTGATCTCATCGAGCCCGCGGTATTGGATGGTGCGGCCCTCGTAGGTCACCCGCGTCGTGCCGGCGGTGTAGGCCTCAGCCAGGCCGCGCCAGCGATTGCCAGCGGGCTGCGCCAGGGCCCAGGTCAGGACGTCAGGGTTCATTGATCGATCCTCAGCGGAGCCAGCCCCCGCGCTGGCCGAGCCAGGAACGCGGCCGCATCGACTGGTCGTTGGGGCGGGGTGCAGTTGGTGCGGACGATGGCTTCGTCGCCACAGCCGCCATCGGTGCCAGCACCGGCGCGTCGGCGATCTCGGTTTGCAGGCGCTGCCAAAAGCGGTCGCCGTAGCGATCGGCGCCGAGCAGCCACAACGCCGCACGAGCTAGCACGGCACAGTCCAGCGCCTCATTCCGCTCCCGCAGCTTGGCCCATTCCTGCCGGGTGAAGCCGCGCTTGTCCTTGGTCGTTCGCAGTTGCTCGGCGACCAGCTGCTTGACCCACTCGATCTCAATGCCGCGGGGCAGATGCACCCAGCCAGTTGGAAAATCCTCGGCCTCGCCACGCCCGAGCCAGAGCCGGCGATACAAATCCGCCTTCCATGTCGAGACGGAGACCGTCCACAGCTTCAAGCCACGCCGCAGCTTCTGGCCGTTGACCAGCGCATCGACCAACGTCGGCCCCTGCACCGGCTGCGCCCGGTTCCAGCCATCGACGCCCTTGGTCGGCGCAATGCGCGGATCCCGCAGGTGCCGGAGATGACCATAGACCGAGGCGGTATCGCGGCCACCGGTGTCGACGCAGACCTTGGCGATGCGCATCGCACCACCGGACGTCCGTAGCCAGTCCCGTGCCAGCAGCTTGGCCAGTTCCTCCCAAGGGCCGCGTTCCCGCGGACTGCCGGGGATCACGATGTGATCAATCAGCCAGGAGGTGAAACCACCGGCCCAGCCCCAGACGTCACACTCGATGCGGTCGTCCTGCACGTCGACGCCGGCGGTCAGCACCAGCGCCGATGCCGGCACGACACCGAGGGCGAAATCCTCGCGCCGCTCGACCAGGCGTTCCCAATCCGGCGCCTCGCCGCGTTCCTGCCAGGTCTCCCCCAGCACGGTGTTGCGGAAGGTCTTCAAATCTTCCGGCTTGCCCTGCGCCGCCTCCCAGTCCCGTGCGATTTGTTCCCAGGACAGCCACCCCACTGGCGAATACAGCGCCGAGATATGGAACCCCACCGTGAACGGGTCCTGCGCCTGCGCCGTCGCCCGCCATTCGCCGCCGGCCAGCATCGCTGTCTTGTGGTGCTCGCCGATTGCCTGGTCGCAGCCCTCGCAGTGATAGGTGACGCTGGTGGGAACGCCCTTCTCCCAGATCAGCCGTTCGAAACGCAGCCACTGCATCGCCGCGCAATGCGGGCAAGGCACGAAGAACCGCCGCTGGTCGCTCGCCTGATACTCGCGCTCGATCCGGCTCCGTCCGGCGATCGTCGGCGTCGAGACCAGGAACGCCTTGCGCCGCCAGCCGAAGGTGCGGGCGCGGGCCTCGGCGAGCGCAATCGGATCGCCCTCGCCCTCGACGTCGCCGGGATAGGCGTCGACCTCGTCGAGAAACAGGAACCGTGAGGGACACGCCGTGCTCGTCGAGCAGCATGCGCAGCTTCGGTGTGGCGACCAGATTGTTGCGCGCCAGATGCAGCGTGGCCGGATCGAGCCGCAGGGTTTGCAGGCGCTCGCGGAGATAGTGGTACTGGATCTCGGCCTGGAGGTAGAACACGCGCAGCGGCCGTGGCGGGGTGAAGCGCAGGAACGGCACGCCGGCGGCGGCGTGGACCAGGAGATTGATGAGGAAGTCGGATTTGCCGACCTTGGGCGCGCCGCCCAGCACGAGCATTCCGCCCGGCGTGAGCAGGCGTGGGGCGATGATGTCGTCGGGCATCGGGCTGGTGTCGTCGAGCAGCGCACCGAGGGTGAAGGCCGGCATGGTGGTCATCGGCGCAGCGGCGGCGACGCGTTCGAGCGCCGGGCCGTTACGCGCGACATGGAGCGCCCAGATGGCGTCGGCTTCGCTCTTGAGCCGATCTTCCGGCCAGGGCGGCTGGAGGCAGGCGGCATTGTAGCCGCGGATTGCCTCCCAGCCCTCATCGGCGGTCAGGCGCCCCTCATGCACCTGGCGGACATAATATCCGATGGCGGTGCTGGCACCTTCGAAGCGGGTCCAGGCATCCTGGGCGCCGGCGCGGACCGGCGTGGTGAGCATGCTGTCGAGACTGGCTGACTTCGCCTGCCTGGGCGATGCGTCGGCTTCCTGGCCGGGCATGGTGGGCATCACGCCGACCTTTTCGGCGAGGGTGCTGAGATCGACCTCCCGCCGCGGGTTGTGGCTGCGAATGGTGACGACGCGTTCCACGCCGCCCTTGCGGTAGATCGTGCCAGGCACTCGGATCGGCTGGTGCGCCGACCGAAAATGTGGATCGCCGCCGACCTTGGCGGCGATGTCGCCGCGCAGTTGGCACAGCAGGGTCAGGTCCGGCCCGGTAGCCGGCTCGCTGAGGCGCCACCAGGCGTGCAGTTTGGTCTGCCCCTCGGCGGTGCGGCCGCCGCTTTCCACCACCAGGGTGGGCTCGCCGAGATGGGATGAGAGGTGGGTCAGCTTGGCCTTGACGTCGCCGCTGTCGAGGTCGACCAGCGCGGTCTGCATCTGCTGCACATGCTCGGCGCGGGCATGGCCGTGCTCGGCGACGGTGCCGGGGATGACGTAGACGGCGCTGCCCTCCTTCGCCGCCCAGGCGGCATAGGTGGCGAGTAGGTCGGCGGCGCCGGCGTCGGCAGTGATCCAGATATTGTGCGGGCGCGTGGTATGGCCCTGGCCGACATCGACGAAGCCGCGAACGGGGATGAGGCCATCGCAGTAGCCGAACACCACGTCGAGGAAGGTGGCCAGGGCGCCGTGATTGAGGCTGGTGGCGCCGGGCTCCTCCCAGGGAAGGTCAGGCGCATCGTTGAAATCGCGCCATGCGTTCATCCCGGCAGGCTCCAGCAGCGCTGCGCCCAGGGGCACATCCGGCACTCGAAATGGTCGGCCTGCTGGGCGATACGGGGCAGCAGATCGCCGGCGTCGGTAGCCTGGAGAATGCGGACGGCCCGGTCCGACATGCGCTGCGCCAGGGCGGCGTCGAACGGCACCAGTTCATGGTGTAGTTCGGCGGTGTCCTTGTTGATGGCGGTGAACAGCGCCGGGTGATCGGCGATGCCCGGCACGGCCCCGTCCATGTAGGCCTGGTAGACCGCGATCTGCGCGGCATAGACCGGCTTGGAGGCGGTCACGCCCTTGCTGGCGGTCTCGCGCCACGACTTGGCGTTCATGGTCTTGCATTCCCACAGGGCGGGGAAGCCCAGGCCAGGAACGGGCGGCCCGCCGGCGAGAATGCCGTCGACGTGGCCGCGGATGCGTCCACCGGCCACGGCGAAGCCAAACTGCTCGCCGTCGGCGCGGCCGCCCTTGCGGGTGTAGATATCGAAGCCGGCGGCGCGGAGCCACGCCACGGCGAGGTCTTCCAGGGCGTGGCCGATTCCGAAAATGCGCAGCTGCCGGCCTGAGAAGTCGGCCCCCTCATCCTTCGGGGCGTGGGTGAACTCGAATTGCAGGGCGCGCTCGCACGCGTGGCCGAGGCGGGAGCCGCCGAGATAGTCCCGCGGCAGTGATGCCATGTTGGCCGCTTGCAAGGCGCTGTCGATCGCCGCGTTGACGGCTTCGGCGGCGCGGGAGGTGCTGTTGTAATCCAGCATCAGAACGGGATCTCCGACTCTTGGATCTGGGCGGTGGCGTGCATGGCGTCCTGGAATCCGGTCACCGCAATTTCGATCAGGGTGAGCACTTGGTGCTCGGTGAGGTCGCAGAACCGGGTCTGCCAGCCGATCTCCTCCATGATCTCGGCGACCGGTTTCATCGCCGCGGCAATGGCGGCGCGTTCCTGGGGGGTGAGGTCAACCATGCCGGCCGACCTGCGCGCCAAGCGCGCCCAGAAGCCCTGGCAGGGCAAGGAGCAGAACCAGCGCGGCGATGAAGACAGCCTCGATCGCCGCGGGGGTGACCAGCCAAAACCATGGGCCGGCCGCCGGCAGACGGCGCAGAGGTGATACAGAGGGTGCCACAGGCGATGCCGCGTGGCGGCGGCCGAGGAGATGTGCATCGCGCTTCATGCCGCCACCACCATGGCTGCGGCATTGGCGCCGAGCACCAGTCCGCGGATGGCACTCTTGTTGAACTGGAAGGTGAGCAGCGCCGAAGCCTGGTAGCGGGTGAGCGACAGGTCGGCGCGCTGCGCCGGCGGAAGGAAGGCCAGCTGGCGCTCGGTCGGCCCCTCGCGCAACCAGCGCCGGCTCTTGTGTGCGCTCTCGTCGGTCTCGTGGGTGTTGAGCCAGTCGTCGGCCGCGGCGAGCGTGACCAGCCGCTCGCCCAAGCCCAGCAGCTTCGTCGGGAGCCCCTTGCCGCCGCCGACCGCATGCCAGTTGCCGTTCAGGAAGAATGCGCCGGCCCAGGCATTGAAGCCGTTGGCCACCAAAGCGGCATCGTCGCCGAACAGGTCGCACCACTGGAAGCTCGACCGCGTCAGCAGGTCGATCTCGCTCATGATGAAGTCCGACAGCCCCCCGTCGCGGTGCTCGCCGCCGGCCTGGTCGAGGCGGTCAGGCGCAAATGCCTCGCCGCAGAGGGGGCATTGGCGGCAGGCGAGCGGGATCGTCGCCGCGCAGGCGGGACAGGTCTTCGTTGGCGCCTCGCCGTCGGGAAGATATCCCTCCAGATCGACATCCTGCTCCAGGCAACCGTGCTGCCGCGACGATGTGCCGAAGTCGAGCACGATGCAGTCGGACTTGATGACGCCGGGGTGTTCGGCCGGATCGACAGTCCGCAAGCCCCGGCCGACCATCTGGATCATGGTGCACTTGAAGGAACTCGGCCGTAGCAGCACCACGCATGAGGTGGGCGGGTGATCCCATCCCTCGGTGAGCACCGCGACATTCACCACCACCTGGATACGACCGGCGGCATAGGTGGCCAGGGTGTGACGGCGGTCGTCGTCGTGCATGTCGCCGGTGACCAGGGCGGCGCGGACGCCCGTCGCGTTGAACGCCGCGGTAACAGCTTCGGCGTGGGCCACGGTGGAGCAGAACACCACCGTCTGACGATCACCGGCCCGGTCCTGCCAATGCTCGATGACGGCGTCGGTGAC
>CAIMWH010000294.1 GCA_903845065.1 uncultured Rhodospirillales bacterium
CCCCCTTCGCCGACGAGCGCGAAGGGCGCCCAGTAGTAGGGATGCTTGAGGGGCGGGTCGATCCTGGTGTCGTCGAGGTATTTGGTTTGGGCGTCTCGCATGGCGGTGGCGAGGCCGGCGTTGTGGTTTTTTTCGTAGTTGAGGAGGGTTTGGGAGACCAGCCTGGTGGCGGTGGCGTCGTCGACGGTCCAGTGGGTGACGACGAGGGAGCGGGCGCCGGCGTAGAAGAAGGCGCGGGCGAGGCCGGCGAGGCTTTCGCCGGCGGTGGTGCCGCCGCCGCCGCCGGAGTTGCAGGCCGACAGGATGACCGCGTCGGCGTCGAGCTTGAGGTTGGAGATCTCGCTCGAGGTCAGCAGCGCGCCGGTTGCGTTGAGCGCGCCGTCGGGCACCGAGGTGACGATGGCGGGTTCTTCCTGGCAGGCCAGTTCGGACGGCAGCAGGCCGTGGGTGGCGAAGTGGATGATGCGGTACTGGCCGAGTTGGCCGGCCTTGTTGAGCGCCTGCAGCTTGGGCACGGTGAAGGTGGCGCCGGTGATCTTGTCGGTGGCCGCCGCGCCGAAGATGCGGCTGGCGAGATCAAGCTCAACCTCGGTGCCGTCGAGGCGGGGCAGGCCGGCGAGCAATTGGGCGCTCTCCTTGCAGCGGTCGCCGGGGTAGGTCTTGAAGGCCTGCGCCGGGGTGATCGGCCGGAAGTCCCCGAAGCCGAGCCACGGATGGGTCTGCTTGGAGGCGGCGGTCTGCCGCAGTTTCACGAAGTTGGCCGCGGCCGGCACGTGGGCGATGATGAACTTGCGCACCAGGAACGGCGCGTTGGCGAGGTTGCGGGTATCGGCCGGGCCGGTCAGCAGCACCTCGAACGGCACCGAGAGCAGCGGGCCGGTGGGCGCGATGGTCATCACCGAGGCGCCCTCGAGGGCGGGCGCCACCGGGCCGATTGTGCGGTCGTAGAGGTCTTTCGCGGCCACCACGTCATATCGCGGCACCTGGCCGTCATCGCCGGGCTCGATCGAGACGCGGACCTTCTTGACCAGGGCAGCGATCTCGTCGGTGCCGCCGCCGACCGGGCCGACGGCGATCTGGCCGTCGCGCAGCACGAAGGTCCAGCCGCCGGTGCGCGCCAAAGTGATGGCGACGAAGGCCTCCTGCGGGCGGAGCGCGGCGAACACGTCCTCGGGGCGGACGGCCTGCTGGATCAGCTGCTGGTAGTTCGGCGCCGCGGCCTGCACCACGCCGTCAGCGTCCGACAGGGCAGCGCGGGCGGCGGTGATGGATTTGTCGAGTTCGGCCGCCTTGGCCACGCCGGCCGCATCGGCCGGGGCGTTGCCCAGCGCGTCACGATCGCGCAACAGGTCGGACAGCGCGTGCTCGGCATCCTGCTGCTTGCGGATCGCCTCGCTGACCCGCGGATCGGAGCCGCCAGCGGCGAGGCGCACGGCGGTGCGGCGGATTTCCTGGTCGGTTACGCTGCCGCGGGTGAGCTGCGAGGCGGCGAACATCTCGGCCAGCAGCGGCTGGCCGGCGGGTCCGGCGGGCCCGCCGCTGGCGGCCGCGGCGGCGGCGGCGTAGACGCCGAGGCAGGGCTGCATGCGCTCGAAGTCGACGCCGTCCTTGGTGTCCTTCAGCAGCGCGGTGGCGCCGCGGCACTGTTCGAGCGCATCGGCGGTGCGGCCGCGCTTGGCGTAGAGCTCGGCCTGGGCGAGCTGGGTTTCGGCGATCGGGCGGGTGCGCGGCTGGGCGATGCGGAAGGCGCGGACGGATTCCGTGAGTTCGCTGAGCGCCTGGTCGATCTGGTCGGCGGCGGCGGAGTTGGTGCCGACGGTGCGGTAGAGCCGGGCGGCGTAGACCGGCGCGGTGAGGGCGTTGGCCTGGGCGAAGCGTTCGGCGGCGCGGCCGGCCTCGGTGGCGCCGGCGGCGTCCCCGGCGAGGCGGAGCGCCACGGCGCGGTCGCGGCGGGATTCGAGGATGCCGAGCAGCGCCTCCTTCTCGGCCAGCGTGGCGTAGGGCTGCGAGTTGGCCAGCGCGTCGCCGAGGGCGATGCCGCCGGACGCGCCCGAGATCGGGGCATGGCGGGCGGTGGCGATCGGGGTCTCGCGCGCTTCCGGCACCTGCACCCGGTAGGCGGCCTCGGCGGCGGTGAAGCGGTCGATCGCCTGCTTCGGCTGCGCCTCGTTCAGCGCATGCAGGCCGGTATAGAGCAGCAGGCGGGCGCGGCCATTGCGGTCCACCTGGGAGGCGCCGGGGGCCTCGACGAGGCGGGCGGCGCGGTCGAAGAACTGCTGGGCGTCATCGAAGCGGCCCTGCACCGAAAGCTGCAAGGCGAGCGACATCATCGGCGCCGCGGCGGCCGGGCTGTCCTTGCCCTGCGCCTTCTCCTGCAGCGAGAGGGCGGCGCGGTAGGCCTTCTCGGCCTGCTCCGGGCGGCCGGCGAGGTTGGCCTGCAATCCGGCGGTCATCAGCCCTTCGTAGGCCGCGATGTCTCCGGCGGAGAACGAGCGGGCGGCGAGGTATTCGGCCATGGCGGCCGAATTCGGCGCGCTGGTGGTGGTGGCGACCGGGCCGCCCGAGAGCTGGGCGATGGCGCGCTGGATGGTGGGGTAGGAGGCCGGGGTGCCGTCGGCGAGCCAGGACTTGCCGCCGGCCTGGGTGACGAGCGCCACCTGGGCCCAGCCGCCGGCGCGCCGGCTGCACTGCAATATCAAGGTGTTGGCGCTGTCCGGCCGCGGGTCCCCACAGGCGAAGCGGCTTTCGAGTTCGACGCGCCAGGAACTGCTGGTGGCGAGCGCCTGGAGGTTGCTGGCGGGATCGCCCGGCCGGATGCGGGCGCTGGGCTGCTGCCAGGCGCCGCAGAAGATGTCGGCGCCGCCGCCGTTGCGGGTGACCATGGTGCAGGGCTCGCCGGTGGCGTTCTCGCCGATGGCGGTGCCTTGGGATTCCGACTTGCCCTTGTAGTAGGCCTCCGGCGGCGGCCCCTCGCAGGCCGCGAGGGTCAACAGCAGGCCGAACAGCAGCGAACCGCGCATGTCAGTAATCCCGGTCAGAGACGTTGGGCAGCAGCAGGTCAGGGTCGTCCAGCGGATCGGTCAGGCGGCCGAGGATGAGGTCGCGGAACGGGTTGATCACCGGGATCTGCGGGAATAGCGAAGTAAGCACGCAGTTCACCGAGGACAGCGCGCACCCGTTCATCTGGAAGTGATTGCTCGGCACGTAGTTGCCGTTCTGCGCGATGAACGCCTGCGTCGCCGCCGACTGGTCGGACACCGCGACATGCAGCGCCGTGCGCAGCGTGCCGGTCATCGAACTCGGCGGACCCACCAGCCCGGTGTAGAACAGCGCCAGGGTATCGGCATCGATGCGCCCGCTCGCGCTGCCGTTGCCGATGTTGAGCACCAGCGACGTGGTCGGCGCCGAAAGGCCCTTGGTCGGATCGAACGCGACGGCGCCGGACTGGCCGGACAGCACGATTTCCAGCACCTGCAACGGATAGGCCACCGTCGGGTAGATCAGGCCGGACAGGGTGTACGAGGTCGGCGCGTACTGCGCGATGGTGAACGTGCCGGTCTGCTTGAAGCCGCCGACACCCACCTCGAAGTGCGCCCCCATGGTCGGCGACAGCGGGTCGCTTTTGCCGGGATCGATCGGCGGCTGGCCGGAGGCCGGTCGGTGGAAGGTATTGCCGCCGGTATCCAGCGTGGTGCCATCGAGGACGTTGACGGCTGTGATGCCCTTTATCTCCATGACCTCGGCCTTGAGCGTCACCGCGCCGCCGGCCTTGCCGAGGATCACGGTATCGTCGCCGAGCGACAGGATGCCGTTCTGCAGCAGCCCGCCGCCGCTCGCGGCGCTGAACGGGCTGGCGACGTTGATGTCGGCCATCACCAGCAGGGTGCCGGAGGTGGTCACCCCGCCGGTCGCAGTGATGTCGTTGATGCGGATGCCGCCGTTCCACGCCATCAGCGGGCCGGCGATGGTGAGCGTGCCGCCCGGTGCCCGGTTGTCGATATCGATCGATCCGGTGGCCGCCAGCCCGAAGCTGCCCCCCGCCGTGGTGGTCCCTAACGTCTTGATCACGCTGAAGCTTGACGGCGGCGGCGTGATGCCGATCCCGTTCGACGGCAGGTTGAAGCTGCCGCTGTGGTTCGCCGCCACCGACCAGTAGCCGCCCGCCTCGGCGGCATGCACGATCGCCGGCACCACGAAGTCCGGCCCGCCCACCGCGTCCGACGTCAGCACGCCGGCCCGCCCGGTCAGCATCGCCGCCGTCACATTGCCCGTGGTGTCGCCGAGCGAGTAGAGCGCCAGGTTGTTCGCCGCCACGCCGCTGGCCAGCGCCGTGATGGTGTTGCCCAGCAGCACCACGTCGGGCAGCCCGGCCGCGTTGCCGTTGTAGCCCGGCGCGGCATAGCCGGTCGCGCCCGCGCTCGCCGGCGCATAGGTCGACAGCGGCAGGTAGGCCGCCACCGCCGTCGTCGCGGCGAGGTTGCTCGCCGGCGAGAAGAGCGCGCTGCCCGCCGTGACATTGGCCGCCGCCGCCCCGCCGGGGGTCACGCCGCCGCTGATGGCGAAGATCGAGAAGCTGTTGTTGCCCTTCGGCGCCTGGATGTTGATCGGGTCGTTCTGCGGATCGAGCAGCGTGCTGGTGCCGCCGAGCAGCTTGCTCGCCTGGCTCCCCGCCACCTGGCCGTCGCCGCCCTGCAAGGCCGCCCCGCCGGTGGAGAACAGGTTGACCGCGCTGCCCGCCAGCGTCGCCACCGTGGTGGTCTTGCTGGTCTTGCTGGTGTCGCCCTGGGTGATGCTGCCGCTGGCCGTCGCCGCCAGCGTGCCGCCCGCCGCGATCACCCCGGTGGTCTGGGTGAAGGCGCCGCTGGTCACCAATGTCAGGTCCCCGGCGGCGATCATGCTGCCGCTGGCTTGCACGATGCCGCCCGCCCCGGCGGTCAGCCCGATCGTGGCGCCCGACAGCGTGGCCACCGGCCCGCCCGCGCTGCCCTGGGTGATCCCGGCCACGCTCACCACCAGGTTGCCGCTGGTGGCGATGGTGCCCGAGGTCTGGGTCAGCGCGCCGGCGCTGTTCAGCGTCAGGTTCGAGGTGGCGATCACGCTGCCGCTGGTCTGCACGATGCCGCCGCCCGAGAACAGGCTGACCGTGCCGCCCGACAGGCTCGCCACCGGCCCGCCCACGGTGCCCTGCGCGATGGCGCCGTTCACCGTGCTGGCCAGGGTGCCGCCAGCCGCGATCACGCCCGCCGTCTGGGTCAGCGCCCCGGTGCTGTAGAGCGCGATGTTGCCCACCGCCGCCAGCGTGCCGCCGGACTGGGTGATGGCGCTCGTCGCCGTGGCCGAACCGCCCACCGTGCCGGCGCCCACGCCGGTGCCGATGATGATCTGGTTGTCCGACGCGATCACGCCGCCGCTCTGCGCCACCGCCGCCGGCGTGGTGATCAGCAGCAGCCCGCTTGCCCCGGTGGCGCTCAGTGTGCCGCCCGAGATGTTCACCCCGGTGCCCGCCGCCGCCGTGCTGTTCAGCGCGATCGCCGGCGCGTTCACCAGCCCGCTGTCCTGGCTGTAGGTGCCCGCGGTGGTGATGTTGATGCCGGTGCCGCCCGTCAGCACCGCCGACTGCGTCACGCTGAGGTCACCCCCGGCGCTGATCGACAGCGTCGTGCTGCTCGCCGCCGGGCCGTCGAACACCATCTTGCCCGCCTCGATCAGGCTCAGCGTGCCGCCGGTGGCGATCACCCCCGGATAGACGTTGCTGCCCGCAACCCCGCCGCCCATCACCGTCAACGTGCCGGAGGGCGCGGTGTTGGCCAGGCTGAAGCTGCCGGTGGCGCCGTAGCCGAAGCCGGTGGTGCCCGGCACCGTGATGGTGCCCAGCGCGTCCACCGCGCTGGCGGTCAGGCTCACGTTGCCGGCGCTCGCCGCCGTCGACCAGAAGCCGGCCGTCTCCACCGCGCGCACGATATCGGGCAGCGGATAGGGCGACAGGTCGGTGGCATCCTGCGTCGGGATGCCGGCGCGGCCGGTCAACAGGGTGGCGCTGACGCTGCCCGTGGTGTTGGTCCGCGAATACAGCGCGAGATAATGCGCGCTGGCGCCGGCCGCGAGGTTGAGGCTGTCGCCGAGCAGCACCACATCGGGCAGCGCCGCCGCCGGAGTGCTCAGGCTGGCGCCCGGCACCGCCGGCAGCGCCTGGAAGCTCGCCGCCGCCGTCACATTGGCCGCCGGATCGAACACCACATAGCCGCCCGCCGCCGCAACCCCGAGCGCCGCGTTGAAGCGGGTGAAGCTGTTGGCCCCGGCCGGCGACATGATCTGCACCGGATAGGTCAGCGGATCGACCGCGCTGGCCAGCCCGTGGCTGCCGCCCACCATGCCGGTGGCGAACTGCGCCGCCGCCCCGCTGATGGCGAACATCCGAATTGTGCCGCCCGAGAGCAGCGCCGGCGCACCGGCCACCGCGCCCTGGCTGATGCTGGCCGCACTCGCCCCCAGCGTGCCGCCGGCCGCGATGGTGCCAGCGCTCTGGGTCAGCGCGCCCGGCACCCACAGCGACACATTGCCCGCCGCCGCGATGGTGCCGCCGTTCTGGCTGAAGTTGCCGCCCACCACACCGGGCGCCCCGCTCACCGTGCCGATGACGCCTGCCCCGTTGTCGAAGCTCACGTCGCCGCCCGAGAAGATGGTGCCGGCGCTCTGCGTGAAGTCGTGCCCGTTCACCGTCTTGAGCGCGATCTGCGCGCCCGCCCCAATGGCGCTGACGCTGCCGCCGGTGATGCTCACCCCGCCGCCGCTCAGCGTGATCGCCGGGGTCAGCCCGCTCGCGCTGCCGGCAGCCGCCGGGAAGCTCTGGAAGCTGGCGCTTGCCGCGATGGCGCCGCCGCTCAGGGTCAGACCCTGGATGCCGGAGATCGACACCACCGGCGCGTTCACCAGCCCGGCCGTCTGCACGTAGGTGCCGATGGTGCTGAGCGTGGCGGTGCCGGCGGCCGAGACCACGCCGAGACCGTTGACCACCAGCGTGCCCTGGCCCGAGATCGCCAGGTTGCCGGCCGCACTCGCCACCGGCCCGGCGATGGTCACCGTCGAGGTGCCAAGCGCGCCGAAGTCGGCGATGGTGAGGTTCCCGCCCCAGGCGATGACGCCGGGGTAGACGGTGGCGCCGGGTTGGCCGCCCATGATGGTGAGGGTGCCGGCGGAGGTGGCGGTGTTGGTCAGGCTGAAGCCGCCAGTGGCGCCGTAGCCGAAGCCGGCGGTGCCGAGGTTGTCGATGGTGCCGTTGGTCAGGGTGACGGTGCCGGGGGTGGCGATGGTGCTCCACAGGCCCGCCGTCTGCACCGCGCGGATCAGGTCCGGCAGCGGGAACGGCGACAGGTCCGTTGCGTCCTGGCTCAGGATGCCGGCGCGGCCGGTCAGCAGGGTGGCGCTCGCCTTGCCCGTGGTGTCGTGGCGCGAGTAGAGCGCCAGACGCCCGGCGGCGACGCCGGTGTTGAGCGGGGTGATGTTGTCGCCGAGC
>CAIMWH010000295.1 GCA_903845065.1 uncultured Rhodospirillales bacterium
CGGCGGATTTCGGCGATCACATCCATGAGCAACACCCCAGATTCTCCAGCCCAAAAGCCGGATCATCGCATGGACCAGGGTGGAAACTTTTGGGCGCTGTTTACCCCTGGAATCTGGAAAGGTTTGCACGCTGTTTTACACACCTCCCCGCCGATCCGCATGGTGCGGAACTGGCGGGACTGCGTGGCGATCGTGCGCGGCCCCAGCCCGGCCATGGCGCGGCTTGGCGCCTGCGCCATGGTTTCCGCGGTCAGCCCGAGACGGGCCATGCCGGGGGCGGCGATCAGCGTCGTGCTGGCGCCGGTGTCCAGCAGGGCGCGCAGGGGAATGCCATCGATCTCCACCTGGACCGACAACGCGGTATCCATCGGGTTCTGCACCGGAAGCGCACTGTATGGCTGCGGCCACGGCAGGAACGCCCCCTGGCACGCCTCGACGCTGTAGAGCGTGAGCGTCCGTGCCGGCAATTCGAGCGATAAATCGAACGGCGCGAGGAAATCCCGCCCCAACAGCCCGTCGATCGCCCGGCCCGCGCGCGTGTCGTTCGGCAGGGTGGCGACGGTCAGGCTGGTGTCATGCGTCAGGGTTCGGCGAACCAGCGCGATGCCGCCGAGGGCTAATGAGCGTGGCAGCGCGTTGCGGTTGCGCTCCAGCCCGCCGACGCCGCGCATGGTGGTGGCGACCCATTCATCCAGCGCCAGATCCAGCCGCGCCACCGCCGCGCGCGTCACCACCGAGCGCTGGGCGCCGGTATCCAGCACCATGCGCGCCGGCCGCCCGTTGATCATCACCTCGACGAAGATCGTGCCGCCGGTGACCTCCAGCGGCACCTCGGTGCGCGCGGTCACCACGCAGGCCGCCGGCACGCCGCGGCTTGCGATCAGCATGAGCAGCACGAACAGCAGACAGCGCATACGATCCTCCCACCGCGCCTTCATCGGCCGCCAGCCCAGCTTGCGCAACTCCCGGCGGCGTGGCGGTCACATCCGATCACAGGTTGTGAGAAATGTGCGACACGGATTGTCCCGCTGGATGGTTCATCAAATAGTCGGCGCGTCACCAGAGTGGAGTGCGGAGCAATGTCGTGCAGTAAATCGAATTTCGATATGGGATTGGTTCGGCCCGATATGCTTGATGGGTCGCACATGGAGGCGCGATTGATTGTCCGTTAAAATCCAACAACGCGAATATATAATCGAACGATAACACGGTTTCATTCGCGCTGGATTTATCATCCACCCCGAATGCCTGCGATTTCATCGCCAGACTCTCCACCGAAACCCCGGCCTTCCATCTCCGGACCGCCGCATTCAACGCGGAACCATCGATCGAAGCTCGGCAAGGGAGCCCATATCCCATGGCAAGATTGGTCATTGTCTCCAACCGCGTTCCCGTCCCCGGGGACCGCAATCCAGCCGCCGGAGGGCTTGCCGTCGCGCTCGCGGACGCGATCACCCCGGGTTCGCTCTGGTTCGGCTGGAGCGGCGCCCGCGCCACCGCCACCGCGACGAGGCCCGAAATCCGCACCGTCGCCGGCATCACCTTCGCCACCCTCGATCTCGGCGAGACCGACTATCGCCGCTACTATTCCGGGTTCGCCAACAGCACGCTCTACCCGTTGTTGCTGTTCCGCCTCGGCCTGGTGAGCTTCCGCAAGGAGGACTACGTGGGCTATCGCGCGGTCAACCGGGCCTTTGCCGCCGCCCTGGCACCGCTGCTGCTGCCCGACGACATCATCTGGATCCATGACTACCACCTGCTGCCGCTCGGCCTCGAACTGCGCGCGCTCGGGGTCACCCAGCGGATCGGGTTCTTCCTGCACACGCCGTTCGTGCCGCCCGCGCTGTTCTCCGTGCTGCCGCGCGCCGCCGAACTGCTGGAGGCCCTGTGTGCCTGCGATGTGATCGGCTTCCACACCGAGGACTATCGCGCGGCGTTCTGCGACTGCGTCACCGCCATCCTGGGCATCCGGCCCAACGCCGATGGTGGTTTCCTGCACCGCAAGCGCCTTGTGCAGGTCATCGTCGCACCGGTCGGCATCGATGTCGGCAGCTTCACCGCCAGTGCCACCCGGGCCGCGACGGGGGCGGCGACGACCGGCCTGGTGCAAAGCCTCGGTGGCCGGCAACTCGCGGTCAGCGTGGATCGGCTGGACTATGCCAAGGGGTTGCCGAACCGCATCCACGCGCTCGACCATCTGCTGAGCCGCTATCCCACCCACCGCAAGCGCATCACCTTCCTGCAGATCGCTGCCCCCTCGCGGGAGGAGTTGGGCCATTATCGTGGCCTGCGCCGCGAGTTGGACCGCGCGGTGGGCGATATCAACGGGCGCTATTCCGAGCCGGACTGGACCCCGATCCGCCACATCACCCGCCCGGTGCGGCGCACCACGCTGGCCGGTTTTCATCGCCGCGCCAGCCTGGGCGTGGTCACCCCGTTCCGTGACGGGATGAACCTCGTCGCCAAGGAATACGTCGCCGCACAGAACCCGGCCGATCCCGGCGTGCTGGTGCTGTCGCGGTTCGCCGGGGCGGCGGAGGAACTCGGCGATGCGCTGATCGTCAATCCGTATGACGCCGAGGAAATCGCCGAGGCGATGCATCGCGGCCTGCTCATGCCGCTGGAGGAACGCCAGGCGCGCCATGCCGCCATGCTCGCCCGCATCCGCGCCTCCTCGGCCAACCGCTTCTGCGAGCGGTTCCTCGCGGCGCTGGACGGCGCGCCCGAACCGACACCGGAGGTATCGTGATGCGACGCACCATATTTCATCTCATCCGCCATGCCGTGGTCGAGCCCGGCGCCCGCGGCGTCCACTACGGCATCACCGACGTGGGGCTCTGCGAGGACACCCTGGGTGCGCAGGCCGATATCTACACCGCGCTGGCCGACCGGCTGCCGTATCCCGCGCATTGGGTGGTCACGCCGCTGTCGCGCACGCTGCAAACCGCGGAGGCGATATTCGCCGCCGGATACCCGCATTGCGCGCTGAACGCCGAGCCGGGCCTGCTCGAACAGGACATCGGAGCTTGGCACGGCCTGGCGCATAACGATCTGCCGCCGCGCCTGCGCCAGCCCGCCCATCCGTTCTGGCCCATGGCGGCCGAGGAGGTGCCACCCGGGGGCGAAAGCATGCTCGCGGTGATCCGCCGCGTCGGCGCCACGCTGGAGCGATTGGCTGATACCCATACGCAGGGCCACATCGTCATCATCGGCCATGGCGGGGCGATCCGTGCGGCAATCGGCCACGCGCTTGCCATCCCGCCCGAGGCCGCGCTGCGCCTCGCGGTGGACAACCTGTCGCTGACGCAACTGGAACGCCGCGCCGGTCAATGGCAGGCGGTGCGGATCAATGATGCCGCCGCGGCGGCGCGCTGGACCTCCGGGGAGGTGGCGCCATGAGCGAGCTTTCCGCTGCCACCCGCAGCCGGGTGGCGATCCTGGGCGCCGGCAGCCGTGGCGCCGGCGCCTATGGCAGCTACATCCTGCGCCGGCCGGACCTGGCGCAGGTGGTCGCCATCGCCGATCCCCGGCCGGACCGCCTGGCCGCCGCCGGCGCGCAGCATGGCGTGCCGGCCGGCAACCTGTATGCATCATGGGAGCGGCTGATCGCCGAGGAGCGCGCGCTCGACGCCATCATCATCGCCACGCCCGATACCATGCACCTCGCTCCGGCACTGGCCGCCATCGCGCGTGGTATCGCAATTCTGCTGGAAAAGCCGATCTCGCTGACCGAGCCGGAGGTGCGGCACCTGCTCGCGGCAGCCGACCGCACCGGGGCGGATGTCACCGTCGCCCATGTGCTGCGCTACACCGCGTTCTTCGCCCGCATCAAGGAACTGCTGGATCGTGGGGTGATCGGGACGCTCCAGTGCGTCAGGCACACCGAGCACATCGGCTATTGGCACTTCGCCCACAGCTACGTACGCGGCAACTGGCGCAACGCGGCCACCGCGGCGCCGATGATCCTCGCCAAGGCCTGCCATGACTTCGATATCCTGCACTGGCTGATCGGCGCGCCCTGCGCCACGATCAGCTCATTCGGCCGCCTCGGGCACTTCACCGCCGCCAACGCGCCCGAAGGCAGCACCGGGCGCTGCGCCGAGGGCTGCGCGGTGGAGCGCACCTGTCCGTATTCGGCCCATCGGATCTATCTGGAGAAATTCCCCCCGGCCGACCGCTGGCCGCACGCCGTGCTGTCGATCGATACCTCGGCCGAGGGCATCGCCGCCGCGCTGCATGAGGGGCCCTACGGCCGCTGCGTCTATCGCTGCGACAACGATGTGGTGGATCACCAGGTGTTGCTGATGCATTTCGAAAACGGCGTCGATGCCACCATGACCGTAAGCGCCTTCACCGGCGAGGTGACCCGCACCATCAACCTGATGGGCAGCCTGGGTGAGATTGCCGGCGATTTCAACGCCAACGAGATCACCGTGACCGATTTCAGCCTCGGCGATCGGCGCACCAGCAACCTCAGCATCCCCGGCGACGCGCTGCATGGCGGTGGCGATGACGGGCTGATGGCGGATTTTCTCGGCCGCGTGCAGGAGCGCCGGCGCCGCGGTGGCGCGCCCGAGGCCTCCACGTCATTGCGGGCCTCGGTGGTCAGCCACCTGATGGCGTTCGCCGCCGAGCGGGCGCGGGCGAGCGGCCAGTGCACGGGCCTGACGATGTAACGGTGGCGCCATGAAAATTTCACTGCGGCAGGGCACCAAAGCCGGCCGCCGGCACCCTTGCCAGCGGCACTTTTTTGGGGTCCGGTAACCGTCACTTCTCCCTCAAGCCGGCCAGTCGTGGAGGCTTCCTGATGACCAGCGCCCCAATCGCCGTAGTGACCGTCACCGGCGCCGCGGCTGACGTATTCACCGTGCCGTTCGACACCGCCCAGTACGCCGGCACGGCGCAGTTTTATGCGAACCAACAGTCCGATCTCATCGCCGCCGGCACCGCGATCCCGTTGGTGTTCGCCGGCGGCGCCGCGCCCACCGTGGCGGCTGACAAGTCGCTGGTGCTCTACGATCCCGCCGCGCTGCCGGTGGTGCTGCCCGATACCGTGCCGGCCGCGCTGTTCACCAATGCCACCGGGCGCACCAGCATCACCAGCGGGGCCGCCAACGGGGACCTGATCGTTTCCGGCACCGGCGGCATCGATTTCACCGCCGGCCTGGGGCTGTTCAACCTGTTCGCCGGCAGCGGGGACAACAACGTCAGCCTCGCCGCCGGGGTGGGCGGCGGGTTCATGACGCTGGGCAACGGCAACAACACCGTGAACGCCATCGGCGGCAACAACTACATCTATACCGGCACCGGCAACAACCTGATCACGCTTGGCATCGGGGTGAACGAGGTGAGTCTGGCGGGCACCGATACGGTGCTGGCCGGGCCGGGCGCGGCGATGGTCTACGGCGTCAAGTCGATGAGCGACGTGGTGTTGTTTGGTTCGGGCAACAACGTATATTCGGGCGTGTTCCTCGGCGGCAGCAGCGCCACCGTGGTGAGCGCCACCGGCAACGACCAGGTGAATGGCGGGCTGGGCGGCTCGATCGTCTATTTCGCCGGTTCGGGGAATGACCAGTTCCACGCGGGCGGCACCGTGGTGGGCGGCAGCGGCAACCTCAATGTTGGGCCGCTGAACAATATCCTCGCCTCGCCGGTGGCGGGCACGCTGGCGTTCGCCGGCACCGGGTTGACCACCTCCAATTTCAGCATCGGCGCCGAGACCATCGTGGGCAACGCGTCCGGCACCACGAACGTCACCCTGGCCGGCGGCAGCCTGATGGTGTTCGCCGAGGGCACCACCCATATCGACAGCAGCAACGGCGTGGAAACGGTGATCGGCATCAACGGCGCCCTCACCGTGACGGGCAGCAGCACGGCGCTGATGCTGGGGGCGCCCGGGGGCAACAACTTCCTCCAGGGCGGCGGGTCCTCGACGATTTTCGGCGCGGCGGGCGGCGATGTGCTGTCCCTCGCGCCCGGGTTCTTCACCAGCCACGCCACCCTGGTGGGCGGCAGCGGGGCGGAGACGCTGTCGGGCGCGGGCAACATGGGGACCAACACGTTTTTCGCCGCCACCGGGCCGGAGTTCATCCAGACCGGAGACTGGAGCACCACCGTGCTGACCAGCACCGGGGCAGCCACCCTGGCCGGCGGCGCGTTGGGCATCGCACTCTACGGCTTCGTCAAGGACCAGCACCCCGATGTGGTGGTGCAGGGCTTCGATCCGGCGCGGCACTACCTCACGTTGATCAACTACGGCACCGGGGAGGTCGCCAGCGCGCTGGCCGGCGCCACCACCACGGCCGGGTCCGAGCATGTCACGCTGTCGGATGGCACCAACATCACCTTCCAGGGCTTCACCGGGCTGACGACGGCGAGCTTCCTGTAGGGGAGGGGGCGCCACCCCGCCGTCTCGACTTCTGGCCCGCCCTCGGCCACAACAACCGCCCCGTCCCCACCAGCAAGGAACAGCGCCTGTGAAATACCTGCACACGATGATCCGCGTCTCCTCGATCGAGGATACCATCGCCTTCTTCAGCATCCTCGGCATGAAGGAGATCCGCCGCTATTCCAGCGAAAAAGGCCGCTTCACCAACGTGTTCCTCGCCGCCCCCGGTGACGAGGCGGTGCCGCTCGAACTCACCTACAACTGGGACCCGGAGCCCTACACCGGCGGGCGCAACTTCGGCCACCTGGCCTACGCGGTGGACAACATCTACGACACCTGCAACGCCTTCATCGCCCATGGCGTGACCATCAACCGCCCGCCGCGCGAGGGCCGCATGGCGTTCGTGCGCACGCCGGATGGTATTTCGATCGAAGTGCTGCAGGCCGGCGATGCGCTGGTGCCGGCCGAGCCCTGGACCAGCATGCCCAACGTCGGCGCCTGGTAGGTTGCCCGCGCCGCCGCCGGAGTGATCCGGTGGCGGCACCTCGGCCATCTTTCAAGTGGCCCCCGCATCACCATGTTTTGTCTGCGAGCACCCGTGCCGCGCATGTTTCCGCCCTAATGTTGCGCCAGTCCGGTGCCATGGTGCGGAGCCGTCGCGGTGGTTGTTCCATCCGCACGCCCGGAGGCAAGCCATGACCCGTCATATCAGCCGAACTGGCCGCCGCGTGGCCATCTGCGCCGCGCTGCTGACCCTGTCCGGCTGCGTCGCCTATCCGTATGACGAGGTGCCAGGCTATGCCTCGCCCGGCTACGGCCCGCCGCCGGTCATCTACGCGCCGGGCTATGGCTACGGGTATCCGCGTTACGACAATCGCGGCGGCTATGACAACCGTGGCGGCTATGACAACCGTGGCGGCTACGGCGGCCAGCCGCATGGCGGGCAGCAGCAGGCGCCGCCCCCCCGGGCCGCACCGCCGCCGAGCTATGCGCCGCCGGCCTATATTCCGCGCAGCGGCCGCCCCTCGCGCGACAACGACCGCAACGGCCCGGACGGCGGCCCCAGCCGGTAGAGCGCTACACCAGCGCCGAGGCCGCGACGCCGAATTCCTCCAGGAAGGGGGTGGCGTGATCCACCCGCCCGGTCATGGTCTTCGGATCGCGCGAGACGATCTGGTAGACCGCCTCGGCGATGTTCTCCACCGGGGAGACGCGGTGCTTGTTGGCCTCGGTGATCAGCTTGTGCACCGCCACGCCCGGCGTCGCCACCAGGCCGGGCGAGATGGCATTGACCGAGATGTTGTCCTGGTAGACCTCCGAGGCCAGCCCGGTGGAGAAGCGCTCCAGCGCCGCCTTGCACATGCCGTAGACCGTGCCGCCCGGATTGGTGCCTGTATAGGGCTTCACCGGATGGATTGCCGCACCCGACGAAATCGTCACGATGGCGCCCGATTTGCGTTCGCGCATGCCCGGCAGCACCATTTGCGCCAGATGCACCGCAGCCCATACCTGCACCTCCATCATCAGGTCGAACCGCCGCTCGGGGAAGGTCTCGATGGGGATGAAGAAGGTGACGGCGGCGTTGTTCACCAGGATATCGATCGGTCCGTAGACCGCCACCGCATCGGCCACCAGGCGCTCGCGGTCTTCGGCGCGGGACAGGTCGGCCTTGATGAAGGTGGCCTCGCCGCCGGCGTTGCGGATGCGGCGGATGGTGTCGTTGAGGGTGCCGGGCAGGCGGCTCTCGCCTTCCTCGGCGGTGCGCGCGGTGCACACCACCCGCGCGCCCTGCATCGCGAGGCGCACCGCCACCGCCTCGCCGATGCCGCGGCTTGCGCCGGTGACCAGGGCGACCTTGCCCTTGAGGGTGCCGTTCGGATTGATGGTCGGGCCGGACATGACAGAGTTTTCCTGTTCTTGCGTTTCCTGCCTCGACTCCTAATGGCTCCCCGGCCGGCTGGCAATCAACCGGCCGCTCACGCCAGGGCCGGCAGGCTCACACTGGCACAGGTGCCCGCGCCGGGCGTGCTGTGCAGGCCGAACACCCCGCCGTGCTGCTCCACCAGGGCCTTGACGATGGGCAGGCCAAGGCCGGTGCCTTCCCGCAGCGTCCGCGCGCGGGCCTCCTCGTCGGACGGCACCACCTGGCCGAACGGCGTCAACACCTTGGCGATATCCTCGGGCGCGATGCCGATGCCGGTATCGCGCACCCGCAACACCGCCGTGCCGCCCTCGCGCACCAGCGACAGGGTGACGGTGCCGCCGCGCAGGGTGAACTTGATGGCGTTGGTCAGCAGGTTGAGCAACACCTGCTTCAGCCGCAACGCATCGCCGCGCACCTGCACATCGGGCGCCGCGATCTCCTGCCGCAGCGTCACCCCGCGGTTGCGGGCGAACACCGCCACCATCCGCGCGGCTTCCTCCACCACGCGGCGCAGCCCGACGGCCACCGGGCGGAAGGCGCTTGCCCCGGCTTCGAGGCGGCTGTATTCGAGGATGTCATTGATCAGCGCCAGCATGTGGGTGCCGGACTCGTTGATATCGCGCGCGTAGCCCTGCCGCTGCTGGCTCTCGTCGGGATCGTTCAGGATCAGGTCGCTGAAGCCGATCACCGCGTTCAGCGGGGAGCGCAACTCATGCGACAGGCTCGACAGGAAGTCGCTCTTGGCCTTGAACGCCGCCTCCAGGGTGCGGTGCGCCGCCTGCACCCGCTCGGCGATCTCCCGCTCCGCCCGCGCCTGCGCCACCACGGCGCGGCCGACGCGGCGCAGCTCCATTTCGTCCATCACCAGGTCCGCGAGATCGCGCAGCACCTGCACCCGCGCGGGGTCGGGCGCCACGCGCGGCACCCGGTCGATCACGCACAGGGTGCCGAGGGTTTCGCCCGCGGGGGTGTTCAACTGGGCGCCGAGGTAGAAGCGGATCTCGGGCTCCCCGGTTACCAGCGGATTGTCGGCGAAGCGCGGATCGGCCGGCGCATCCAGCACCACCAGCGGTTCCTCCTGCACCAAAGCGTGGCTGCAGAACGCCCAGTCGCGCGGGGTTTCGCTGGCGGCCAGACCAACCCGCGCCTTGAACCACTGCCGGGAGCCGTCGATCAGCGAAATCAGCGCGATAGGCGCCTCCAGCAATGCCGCGGCGATCCGTGCCAGCCGGTCGAAGGCCTCCTCGTTCGGGGTATCAAGAATGGCGTAGTCGAGCAGGGCCTGGAGGCGGCGGGCTTCATTCAGCGGCAGGGCGGAGGCGGGCATGCGGGGCGATCTCCGGTTGGCTCACCCCGGAGATAATTGGGCGTCTTGCGCGTCCCGCAACCGGCGAATTCGGTAAAACGTGTAAACGACTACCGAATGGAGGAAATCTCATCCCCGCGGGCTGCGCGGCCCTCGCGGCTCAGAAATAGTCCCACACGTTGGCCGCCCGCGCGGCATCGGGCAGGCCGGCGAAGACGATCTGGCCGTTGTTCATGATCACGATGTCATCCGCGATGCGCATCGCCGCCGCCACGTTCTGCTCCACCAGGATGGCGCTCATGCCGTGCGCCGCGCACAGGGCGCGGATCTGGTCGAACAGGCGCTCCACCAGATTGGGCGCCAGGCCGATCGAGGGTTCGTCGAGCAGCAGGCAGCGCGGCGTGCCGAGGATGGCGAGGCCGAGCGCCAGCATCTGCTGCTGGCCACCGCTCATGCTGCCGGCCCGCACGCCGCGGCGTTCGTCCAACGCCGGGAACAGCTTGAACACGTCGGCCTCGCGGAACATCGGGGCGGGGCCGCTGACGTTGCGCGCCGCCACCACCGCCACGTTGTCGGCCACGCTGAGATCGGGGAACACCCCGCGCCCCTCGGGCAGCAGGCGGATGCCGAGGCCCACCCGGTCAGCCACCGCCATCCGCTCGATGCGCGCGCCGTCGAAGCTGATCTGGCCGGTGCAGGCCGGCAGAAGGCCGATGGCTGCCTTCAGGGTGGTGGTCTTGCCGGCCCCGTTATGGCCGAGCAGCGCCATGATGCGGCCGGGTTCGAGGGCGAGCGACAGCCCGGACAGCACCGTTTTGTTGCCGTAGCCAGCGGAGAGGCCGTCGATCCGCAACAGGCTCATATCACACCGCCAAAGTAGATTTCCGCCAGCGCCGGATCGGTGATGATCTCTTGCGGGGAGCCTTGCGCCAGCACGTGGCCCTGGTGGAGGAACACCACCTCGTCGGCGATCTGCTGCACCACGCGGGTGTTGTGCTCCACCACGAGCAGCGTTTTGCCGTCCGTCTGCAAGCCGCGCAGCACCTCCATCACCCGATCGAGCGCGGCGCCGCTGAGGCCCGAGGTGGGTTCGTCGAGCAGCAGCAGTTCGGCGCCGGTGGCGAGCAGGCGGGCGATGGAGAGCAGTTTCTGTTCGCCGTAGGAGAGGTTGCGCACCATGGTATCGGCGCCATCGGCGAGGCCGACATGGGCCAGCACCTCGCGCGCCGCCGCGCGCCGTTGCGCCGTGGCGCGGGCGGCATGCAGCGGGCGGAAGATGGCGCCAAGCGGGGTCTCGCCGGCCTGGCCGGGCATGGCCACCAGCACGTTGTCCCGCGCCGTGAGGTCAGTGAACAGGCGCAGGTTCTGGAAGCTGCGGGCGATGCCGGTGGCCACCACCTGCTGCGGGCTGAACCCATCGAGGCTGGTGCCCTGGAACGCCACATGGCCCTCGTCGGGCACCAGGAAGCCGGTGATGGCGTTGAAGATTGTGGTCTTGCCCGCTCCGTTGGGGCCGACGAGGCAGGTGATCAGACCCTTGGTGGTGGTGAAGCTGCAATCGTTGAGCGCCCGCAGCCCGCCGAAGCTCTTGGATACGCCGACAACCCTAAGATACGCGCTCACAGCTTTTCCCCCAGCAACCCCTGCGGGCGGAACAGCATGAAGACGATCAGCAGCACCCCGTAGATCAACTGCCGCGCCGCCGCCGCCACGCTGGTCGGCAGGTCGATCAGCGCCAGGGCCTGCGGCAAGGCGAGCAGCACGAAGGGGCCGATGATGGAGCCGGCCAGGGTGCGCGCGCCGCCCACCACCACCATCGCGAGCAGCAGGATGGAGGCATCGAGGTCAAACGATGATGGGTCGATGAAGCTCAGGAAGGTGGCATAGAGCCCGCCGGCCGTGCCCGCGAACGCGCCGGCGAGGGCGGCGGCGGACACCTTGGCGCGCAGCACGCTCTTGCCGAGGGCGGCCACCGCGAGTTCATCCTCGCGGATGGCTCGCAGCAGGCGGCCGAACGGGGCGCGCATGATGAGCCAGAAGCCCAGGCACCCCAAAGCCATCCCGGCGGTGGCGAGCCCGAGGAACGCCCCGGGCTCGATCAGTTCCTGCCCGAAGATCAGTGGCGCCGGCACCCCGGGCAGCCCGGCAGCCCCCCCGGTGCCGGCGGTCCAATTGGTGAAGATGGCGGTGGCCAGCAACTGGATGCCGAACGAGGTCACCACGAAGTAGTCGCCGGATACCCGCAGGCTTGGCAGCGTGACCAGGATGTTGAGCGCCACGCACAATGCCGCCGCCGCCAGCAGGGCCGGCAGGAACGGCACCGCGGTGTTCATCAGCAGATAGGCCACCACATAGGCGCCCACCCCGAAAATCGCCGCCTGCGACACCGAGAAAATGCCGACGATGCCAACCAGAAGGTTGGTCGACAATCCGAGCAGCACATAGATCTCGGCGAGCGCGATGTAGGAATAAAAGAAGTCCATGTCCTGCCCCTAGGTCGCGAACAGCCCGCGCGGGCGGAACAGCATGAAGATCACAAACACAAAGAAAGTCACCCCGATGCTCCACTCGCCCGGCATCACCAGCAGCGACAGGTTCTGCAACACCGCGATGGCCACCGCGAGCACGAAGGCGCCTGATATACTGCCGACACCGCCGGCGATCATGGCGATCGTCGCGGTCAGCAGCATCGGCACGCCGCCGAACGGCTGCAACCCGAGATCGAGCGGCACCAGCGCGCCGGGCAGGCACACGATGGCGCTGCCCAGCGCGACCACCACCACGTGCACATCGCGCGGGTTCAGCCGGGTGATTTCGGCGAGGAACGGGTTGGATGCCACCGCGCGCATCCGCTTGCCCAGCCCGGTGCGATGGGCGAACCACATCACCCCCGCATAGGTGGCGAGCCCGATGCCCACGGTGACGATCTGCGTCATCGACAGCAGCACGCCGCCGATGGGCACCGTGCGGTCCGCCCAGGGCAGGGCGAAGCGCAGCACGTTGGAGGTATAGACCCCGGCGATGATGTTCTGCAGCACGGCGGAGGCACCGAGCGAGGCGATCAGCACCACCAGGTGCGTCGCGCCGCTGCGGGCCAGGCGCTCGTACAGCAGCTTCTGGATCAGCGCCCCCAGCAGCCCGCACGCCACGATGCCGATCAGCAGCGCCAGCGGTTCGGGCGCGCCGTGCCGCAGGGCGGACCATGTGAGGTAGCCGCCCATGCTGTAGACCCCGGCATGGGCGACGTGAAAGATCTTGGTGGTGGCGAAAATCAGCGAGAAGCTTACCGCCACCATGCCCAGCGCGCAGCCCGAGACGAGGCCGTTGACCAGCAGGTGAAGCCACAGCATCGGGATGCGTTCCGGTCGGGCGTTATTGCTTCGGCGGGATCACCTTGATGATGGCGTCCGTCTTGGCCTGCATGCGGTTGATGTTCACCTGGGTGTCGGCAGTGTTGTTGTTGAACACCACGCGGGTCAGCCCGTCGAAGGTCTTGATGGCGAACAGCGCGGCGCGGAGGTTCTCGCCGGTCAGCGGCTTGCCCTCCTTCAGCAGGCGCTCGACGCACGCCAGCACGATGTTGGTGGCGTTGTAGTACTGCTTGGGGAAGAAATCGAACTCGGTGCCGTAGGTCTTCTTGAATTCGGCGGCCAGGCTGTCCGGCGCGTTGATCAGCACCTGACTGTGGATCCAGCCCTCGGCATTGGGGTTGGCCACCACTTCGGGGTCGGAGAAGAAGGTATTGCCCACCACGGTGAACTTGGCGTCGATCTGGCGGATCTGGTCGGCCAGCGGGCTTACCCCGGCGGTGAGGATGACGAACAGCATGTCCGGCTGCGCGGCCGCCAGTTTCAGCAGCACCGGGCGGTAGTTGGTGTCGCCGAAGGCGATGGGTTCCTGTGCCACGATCTTGCCGCCGGCGGCGGTGTAGGAGGCGGCGAAGTCATCGCGGCCGGAAATCCCCGCCGCGTCGTTCTCGAACAGGATGGCGGCGGTTTTCTTGCCCGCGTCATGCAGCACGTAGTTGGCCAGCACTTCCAGTTCGCCGGCCAGCACCGGGATGGTGTTGACGAGGTAGGGCGAGGCCTTGGCGAGCGGATCGGCCTGGGCGCCGCCGTTCACCAGCAACACCTTCTTGCGCGTCGCCAGTGGCGCCATCGCGAGGGTAGGGCCGGAGAAGCCGGTGATCACGGCGGGCACGCCCTGGAGGTCCACCAGCTTGTTGAACGACAGCACGGACTGGTCGGGCTTGGCCTGGTTGTCCTCGAACAGCATTTCGATCTGCCGCCCGGCGATGCCGCCCTTGGCGTTGGCGTGCAGCAGCGCGAACTGGATGCCGCGCTGTTCCTGGCTGCCCACCACGGCCGCCGGCCCGGTCAGCGGCAGCACCGCGCCGAGGCGAATGGGTTGCGCCTGTGCGGCGGCGCCCAGCGCAACGCACGCCCCCGCCAGAGCCCCGGCCAGCCAAAAACGACGATTGCGCGCCATCGATGAATCTCCCTTGCAGGGCCGCGCCTAATGAACGCCTGGGCAGCCTCTTCGAGGGGGCAGGGTTGAACGCGCGGCGCGCCGAGTCAACCGCTAGCTAGACCTTGAATTCCTCCATCCGCTCCACCGCCGAGCGCAGCGCGTCCGACCAGGCTTTGGACAGGCGGCGGAAGTATTCGTTGTCCTTGTCCAACCGATGGAACTGCTGCGCCACCAGGCTTTCCCGCTCATAGACCAGCAGGTCGATCGGCATGCCGACGGAGAGGTTGGAGCGCATGGTGGAATCGAACGACAGCAGGATCAGCTTGGCCGCCTCGCCCAGGCTCATGTCCGAATGGGTGACGCGGTCGAGGATGGGCTTGCCGTACTTGTGCTCGCCGATTTGCAGATAGGGGGTGTCGACGGTCGATTCGATGAAGTTGCCCTCGGCGTAGATCTGGAACAGCCGCGGCGGCTCGCGCCCGATCTGCCCGCCCAGGATGAAGGAGGCCGAGAAGCCGGCGCTGGCCTCCAGCGCCTCGCCGTCCACCGCGCGGATTTCGCGCACCGCGGCGCCCACCAGGCGGGCGGCGCGGTACATCGAGGCGACCGTCATCAGGGTGGGGGTTTCGGGGTCCTGCTCGGCCTCGATCTGCTCGTTGAGCAGGCTCACCACGGACTGCGTCACCGCGAGATTGCCGGCGGTCAGCAACACCAGCACGCGGTCTCCCGGGCGGTTCCAGTGATGCAGCTTGCGGAACTGGGAGATGTTGTCGACGCCCGCGTTGGTGCGGGTGTCAGCAGCAAACACCATGCCGCTCTCGAGATTGAGGGCTACGGCGTAGGTCATCGGCAAGCCTCCCGATCGACAGGTGAGTGTCGACAGCGTTTCGCGCGCAACCCTATTGCTGCGCGCTTTGCCGCTGCACCCGCACCTGCACTTCGAGCCGTTCCTCGCCGCCGCCACGGCGGGAGCCCCGGATGGGGGCGGCGTAGTAGGCATCCAGCGCCGCGGCCATGCGAACGTAGCGGTCGGTCGGACATACATTGTTCGCGACGTCGAAGCCAATCCATCCGAGTCCCTCAACGAACGCCTCGGCCCAGGCATGGTGGGCCGGTTCGTCGGAGATGCCGTCGGTCAGCAGATAGCCGGTCACGTAGCGGGCCGGCACCTCGGCGGCGCGGCAGGCGGAGATGAAGATGTGGGCGTGGTCCTGGCAGACGCCGTGGCCGGCTTTCAGGGCCTCGGCGGCGGTGGTTTGGGAATCGGTGACGCCGGTTTCGTATTCCACCTGGCCACGGATGTTACCCATCAGGTCATGCAGCCAGGGCAGGGTCTCGCCGGCGGCGATCGGCTTGAGCAGGTCAAGGATGCCAGGCCCCGGCATCGTCAGGTCCGTCCGGCGCAGGAACACCCGCAGCGGCACGGTTTCCACCAGCCCGCGCACCACGCCGTGGCGGTCCTCGATGTCCACCACGCCGCTGGCGATGATGTCGACATCCTGGTGCGGCCCCTCCACCGTCATGAGGTGCATCACATTGCCGAAGCCGTCCCGTGTGGGAGTGATCACGCCGTCCGGCCGGCAGGTGACCTGCCAGTTCACCACCTGCTGCCCCTCGAACGCCGCCGGCGTCAGGCGCAGGCTCTGCACGCTGTAGGTGGCGATCGAACTGTAGCGATAGCTCGTCGTATGCTCGATCACGATGCGCATGGGACGACCTATCAGCCGTTGAAGTGGTAGGCGGCGGCAATGTCGCTCGCCAGCAGGTTGTTGCCGGTGATCACGCCGCCGAGGAAATCGTGCAGCCCGGTTTGCAGGATGCCGTTCATGTCGTTCGCCACCAGCCGGCCGAGGGTTTCCTCGGCGCGGGCGTGGCATGGCGTCGGCCCGCCGTAGGAGTGTTCGAGCCCAGCGAGGGCCGCCGAAATCTCGGCGTAGCAGGAGCGCAGCGAGCGCGGCATCTGCGGGTTGAGGATGAGGAAGTCGGCGATGTGCCAGGGCTTGAACGCATCGCGATACACCCAGCGGAAGCTGCGATGGGCGGAAACCGAGCGCAGGATGGCGGCCCACTGGGCGCTGTCCACGCCGCCGCCGACCAGCTCGTTCTCGGGCAGCAGCACGTAGTACTTGGTATCGAGGATGCGCGCGGTGTTGTCGGCCCGTTCGAGGAAGGTGCCGAGCTGGGTGAAATAGAAGGTGTCGTTGCGCAGGATGGTGTTGAGCAGGGCGCCGCGGAACAGGGCGGAGCGGTCGCGGATCCAGTCAAACAGGTCAGGCAGCGCGTTGGCCTCGATGCGGGCGGCGGCGATGGTGGGGAATTCGATCCACGCCGCGTTCAGCGCCTCCCACATGTCCCGCGTGATGGCGGTGCGCTGCGCCCGCGCGTTGCGCCGCGCGGTGGACAGGCAGGAATAGACCGAGGAGGGGTTGTCGCGGTCGAGCAGCAGGTAGTTGCAGACCTGGCTCGTCGCGATGGTTTCGTGGCGGTTGAAATAGCCGGGCTCGCAGCCGGCGCTGCGCAGGGTGGAGCGCCATTCGGCCTCGCCCCCTTCGTGCGGCAGCAGCGTCAGCCGGTGGCCGACTTCGAGCAGGCGGGCGATGTTCTCGGCGCGCTCGATATAGCGGGCCATCCAGAACAGGTCATTGGCGGTGCGTCCGAGCATGGCGTTATTCTTCCAACACCCAGGTGTCCTTGGTCCCGCCGCCCTGGCTGGAATTCACCACCAGGGAGCCTTTTTTCAACGCCACCCGGGTGAGCCCGCCCGGGGTGAGGCGCATCTTGTCGCCGAGCAGCACGAACGGCCGCAGATCGACATGGCGGGGCGACAGCCCCTCGTCGGTCAGCACCGGGCAGGTGGAGAGCGCCAGGGTGGGCTGGGCGATGTAGCGCTCGGGCGTGGCCTTCACCTTGCCGCGGAACGCCTCCACCTGGGCGCGGGTGGAGGTGGGGCCGACCAGCATGCCGTAGCCGCCGGAGCCGTGGGTTTCCTTCACCACCAGGTCCGCCATGTTCTCCAGCACGTAGGCGAGATCATCGGGGTTGCGGCAGTTGTAGGTGTGCACGTTCTTCAGGATGGGCGGGCGGCCGGTGTAGAACTCGATGATCTCCGGCACGTAGGAATAGATCGACTTGTCGTCCGCGATGCCGGCGCCCGGCGCGTTCACGATGGTGACGCGCCCGGCGCGATACAGGTCGAACAGGCCGGGCACGCCCAGCACCGAGTCGGGGTTGAACACCAGGGGATCGAGGTAGTCGTCATCGATGCGGCGGTAGACCACGTCCACCTGTTGCAACCCCTGGGTGGTCTTCATCATCAGCCGCCCGCCGGTGACCACGAGGTCCTGCCCTTCGACCAGTTCCACGCCCATGCGGTCGGCGAGGAAGGAGTGTTCGAAGTAGGCGCTGTTGTGCAGCCCGGGGGTCAGCACCACGATGGTGGGCTCGCGGTCGAGGTTGGTGGGGGCCACGCTTTCCAGCGTCGCCCGCAGATCTTCCGGGTAGCGCTCCACCGGGGCGACGCGGTTGAGCCCGAACAGGTCCGGGCACATGTGCATCATCGTCTCGCGGTTTTCGAGCATGTACGACACGCCGGACGGGGTGCGGGTGTTGTCCTCCAGCACGAAGAAATCGTTCTCCGAGGTGCGGACGATGTCGATGCCCATGATGTGCGAGTAGATGCCGCGCGGCGGTTCGGCGCCCATCATCTCGGGCACGAAGGCGGCGTTCTGGATCACCAGGTCCGCCGGCACGCGGCCGGCGCGCAGGATCTCCTGGCGGTGGTAGATGTCATACATGAAGGCGTTGAGCGCCCGCACCCGCTGCTCGATCCCGGCGGCCAGACGGCGCCATTCGGCGGCGCTGATCACGCGGGGGATGATATCGAACGGGATCAGCCGCTCGGCGGCCTCGTGCGCGCCATACACGGCGAAGGTGATGCCGGTGCGGCGGAACATCGATTCCGCGTGTGCCGACTTGCGGCGCAATTCGGCGCCGGGCTGGCCCTCAACCCAGGCTCCCACGGCACGGTAGGGTTCGCGCGGGCGTTTGCCCTTGCCCGTCCCTCGCATTTCGTCAAACGCCACGATCGTCGTTATCCTGCACAATGCTGCTCTGCGCTATTGTAGAGGCAAGAACCGGGCCAGCGATAGTGTGCGCGTGCATTCGCAGCCAAATCCCGATTCCGCCCCGTACCGGATGATCCACGCTGCGTCGGAAATGGACCCTTTGCCGCGAAAACAGGCATATCCGCCCGCCGCATGGCCGCCCGCGCGCGGCTCGCTTGAACCATCACGACGGGGGCGGCTAGAGTGGGTCCCGATACGGGAACACAGCATGAACGATCTCTTCGGCTCCACCCCCAAGGGCGGCAAGGCCGTCGCGCGCCAGCCGGCCCCGCGTGACGCCGCCCCGCGTGATGACGACGCCTACTCCGCCAAGGACATCGAGGTCCTGGAGGGGCTCGAGCCCGTACGCCGTCGCCCCGGCATGTATATCGGCGGCACCGACGAGAACGCCCTGCACCATCTGGCCGCCGAAATCCTCGACAACGCGATGGACGAAGCGGTGGCCGGGCATGCGAGCTTCATCGAGGTCAGCCTGGCCACCGGCAATGTGCTGAGCGTGCGCGATAATGGGCGCGGCATCCCGGTGGACCCGCACCCCAAGTTCAAGCACCTCAGCGCGCTCGAGGTGATCCTCACCACGCTGCATTCGGGCGGCAAGTTCGGCGGCAAGGTTTATGAGACGTCGGGCGGCCTGCACGGGGTCGGCTCGTCGGTGGTGAACGCGCTGTCCGAGGTTTTCGACGTGGAGGTGGCGCGCGACCGGGTGCTGTGGAAGCAGAGCTACGCGCGCGGCAAGCCGCTCGGGCCATTGGTGAATGCGGGGCCGACGCAGAACCGGCGCGGCACCATGATCGGCTTCAAGCCCGATCCGCAGATATTCGGGGACCTGCAATTTCTCCCCGCCCGGCTCTACCGGCTGTGCCGCTCCAAGGCCTACCTGTTCAAGGGCGTGAAAATCCGCTGGTCCTGCGATCCGGCGCTGCTCAAGGGCGGCGACATTCCGGCCGAGGCGGAACTCCATTTCCCGGGCGGGCTGCGTGACAGCCTGGAGGACGATATCGGCACCGCGGTGCGCGTGGCCCCGCTATGGGCCGGCGAGGCCGATCTTCCCGCGGCGCCCGATGGCCGTCCCGCCGGGCGGGTCGAGTGGGCGGTGGCGTGGCTCGAAGAGTCCGATGCCTTCCTCCACTCCTACTGCAACACGGTGCCCACCGCGCAGGGCGGCACCCACGAGGCCGGGTTCCGCAACGCCCTGCTCAAGGGCCTGCGGGCCTGGGGCGAACATCGCGCCAACCGCCGCGCGGCGCAGATCACCGCCGAGGACATCGCCGCCAACCTGGTGGCGAAACTCTCCGCCTTCATCCGGGACCCGCAGTTCCAGGGCCAGACCAAGGAAAAGCTGACCTCCCCCGAGGCCACCCGCTTCGTGGAAACCGCCATCCGCGACCGCTTCGACCATTTCCTCGGCGGTGACCCGACCCAGGCCGACAACCTGCTGTCCTTCGTTATCGAGCGTGCCGAGGACCGTATCCGCCGCAAGGAACTCAAGGACACCCCGCGCAAATCGGCCACCAGGCGGCTGCGCCTGCCCGGCAAGCTGGCGGATTGTTCGGTGGAGGATGCCAGCCGCACCGAACTCTTCCTCGTCGAGGGTGACAGCGCCGGCGGCTCGGCCAAGCAGGCGCGCGATCGTGCCACCCAGGCCATCCTTCCCCTGCGCGGTAAGATCCTCAACGTCGCCTCCGCCTCGGCCGAAAAGCTGCGGCAGAACCAGGAACTCAAGGACCTCATCGAGGCCCTCGGCTGCGGCGCCGGCGAACGGTTCGACCGCGCCCGCCTGCGCTACGGCCGCGTCATCATCATGACGGACGCCGATGTGGACGGTGCCCATATCGCCTCGCTGCTGATGACGTTCTTCTATCGCGAGATGCCGGACCTGATCCGCCAGGGCCATCTCTACCTCGCCCAGCCGCCGCTCTACCGGCTCACCCAGGGCGCCAAGTCGATCTACGCGATGGATGACGCCGACCGCGAGCGCAAAACCAAGCTGTTCAAGGCCGGCAGCAAGATCGAGGTCAGCCGCTTCAAGGGGCTCGGCGAAATGCCGCCCTCCGCCTTGAAGGAAACCACCATGGACCCCAGCAAGCGCACCCTGCTGCGGGTGATGGCGATCCGCGAGGAACGCGCCGAGACCAACGAACTCGTCGAAAGCCTGATGGGCCGCCGGCCGGAACTGCGCTTCGCCTTCATCCAGGAACACGCCAGCGACGTCATCGACGTCGATATCTAGGAGGCCCCGCCATGAGCCAGTCCGTCCGCCCCGTCTGGATCATCGAGCGCGCGGTTTCGCGCGGCAAGGTGCGCATCGGCGTCGCCGGCTACCGCTTCGTCGCCGAACTCAACCTGCGCCGGGTGCCGCTCGCCAACAACGATATCCTGACCATCCAGGAGATCGCCGCCTCCCGCCATACCGCCAACATGTACCCGACGCTGCGCGACGGCGGCTACAGCCACCTGCTCGGTGGGCAGATCGCCCTGCTGCCGGGCGAGGCCAAGATGCTGAAGGATGTGGCGATGGGCACGCCCGAGGGGCTGGTGCTGCATCGGGAGAAGCTGGTCGAAGCGTTGCCGGAGGATGCCGAGGAGCAACCCGAGGCTGAGGACATCATCTCCGGGCTCGGTCATCACGGCGACGAGCACGCGCTGCGTATCGGGCCGGCGCGGCAGGCGCTGCTGGATTTCGACGCCAAGCATCCGGAGATTTTGGCGGCGATCGTGGCGGGACGGAAAGCATAAGCAAGCGCTTCTTTTTGAAAAAAGAAGCAAAAACTTTTTGTCCGATGGCTTCGCCCCCCTCCCGGGAGAGCGGCGAAGCCATCGGATAGACGTTTTTGTTTCTTTTTTTCAAAAAAGAAAGCGCTGGCTTCCTACCTCTTGAGCGCCTGATCCAGATCGCGGAACAAATCCTCCACGTCCTCGATCCCCGCCGAAAGCCGCAGCAGATCGAGCGGGCACGGCGAGCCGGCACCTTCGATGGAGCCGCGATGTTCGATCAGGCTTTCCACGCCGCCGAGGGAGGTGGCGCGTTTCCACAACTCCACCCGCGCCGCCGCGCCGATTGCCGCCGCCTCGCCGCCGCGCAGGCGGATGGACAGCATGCCGCCGAAGCCGCCCTGCATCTGGCGGCGCGCGATGTCGTGGCCGGGGTGTTGCGGCAGGCCGGGATACAGCACGTGGGAGATCGCCGCGTGGTTGGACAGGCGTTGCGCCAGGTCCATCGCGGTGTCGCACGCCGCCTTCACCCGCAGCGACAGGGTGCGCATGCCGCGGATCAGCATGTAGGCTTCGAGCGGCGCCAGGATTTGCCCCAGCATGCCACGGGTGCGGCGGATGCGGGCCCAGAACGCGTCCTCGGTGCCGGTGGCGAGCGCGCCGGCGATCACGTCGGAATGGCCGTTGAGGTACTTGGTGGCCGAATGCATCACGATATCGGCGCCGAGTTCGATCGGGCGGGTGAGCAGCGGGGTGGCGCAGGTGGAATCGACCGCGAGTTTCGCACCGGCGGCGTGGGCGATGGCGGCGGCGGCGGCGATATCGGTGATCGACCACATCGGGTTGGAGGGGGTTTCAAGCCACACCAGCTTGGTTTCGCCGGGGCGCACGGCGGAGCGCAGGGCGTCGAGATCGGAAGTGTCGACCAGTTCCACCCGCAGGCCCAGGCCGTCGCGTCATTGATGAGCCAGTTGCGCAGGCCCCAGTACATCACCTCGGGCGCCACCACGTGGTCGCCAGGTGCGAGCGAGAGGAACACCGCGGTGGCGGCCGACATGCCGGAGCCCAGCAGCATCGCCGAGGCGGCGCCTTCGAGGGTGGCGATGATGGCCTCGGCCTCACGCACGGTGAGGTTGTCGGGCCGGCCGTAGATGTTGCCCGAGCGGTACTGGTTGTCGGGATCGCGGATGAAGGTGGTGGCGACATGGATGGGCGGCACCACGGCGCGGCTTGCTTCATCGATGCCCCCCAGCGCCTGGGCGGCGAGGGTGCGGCGGGACCAGAGGGGATTGTGTTGGCTTGTCATTCCCCGAAGTGTAGCCACGCCCGGCCACCAAGGGAATTCCGATGCGCCTGATACCAGCCCTGCTGATCCTCCTCGCGTTCGCGGTGCCCGCCCGCGCCGAGGATGTCAGCGTCCTCGCCTACCACCGCTTCAACCCGGCCGGTTCCACCGGCGCCACCACCGTCAGCACCCGGGTGTTCGCCGCCCAGATGGACCGGATCGCCGAGAGCGGCTTTACCGTGGTGCCGCTGCGCGCCCTGCTCGATGGCAGCGTCCTGCCGCCCCATGCTGTTGCGATCACCGCGGATGACGGGCATCGCTCGGTCTACACCGAGATGTTCCCCATCCTGCGCCGCCATGGCTTCGCGGCCACGCTGTTCCTCAACCCGCCAGGCCTCGATCACGGCAGCTACCTGCGCTGGGCGGAGATCGCCGAGATGCAGGCGAGCGGGCTGATCGATCCGGAGCCCCACACCACCAGCCATCTCAACTTCAACACCGAGCGCGCCCGCCGTACGCCCGAGGCGTTCGCCGCCCTGCTGCGGCACGAACTGGCCGATCCGCGCGCCATTCTCGCCAGCCGGCTGGGCACTCGGGCGGATATTCTCGCCTGGCCGTTCGGCATCCACGACGACGCGCTTGAAGCCGCAGCCCGGGAGGCCGGTTATATCGCCGCCTTCGCGCTTGGCGGCCGTGCGGCGAGCGCCGGCGCGCCAGCCTTCGCGGTGCCGCGCTACCAGGTCTACGAGACCGATGTCGGGGTGCGGTTCGATCGGGTGCTGGCGGGAATTCCGCGTGGGCAGGCGAAATGATCTTGCCCCATATCCGGGCAACGCCTGCCTGACTTGCTTGTTTGACGCGCAGTTTGCCGCCGCCCGATCGTCGATTGCCCGACATTTCCCCATGTAACGGCGTTGGCTCGGTTCCTGCTAGGGGCCGCCCACCACCACACAAGGGAGACTGGGCGATGACCAAGCCGACCAATCCGCCATCCGGCACCAAGCTGAGCGGTGCCGAAGCCACGGTGCAAGCCGCGCAATCCTTCACCCGCCGTACCCTGCTCACCCGTTCCGCCCTGCTCGGCACCGCCGCCGCCATGGGCCCGTGGATCGTGAAGGACGCGCTCTCCTCGTCCGGTTCGCTCAACCTGCTCAACTGGGATGACGAGCTGCCCGATCCGGTGATCCCCACCTTCGAGAAAAAGACCGGCATCAAGGTCAACACGACCCCGTTTAGCCAGAACGAGGAGCAGATCAACAAGCTGCAGGCCACCGGCGGCGGCGGGTTCGATTTGTGCCAGCCCACCGCGGACCGCGCACCCCAGTTCAAGGACCTCGAAGTCCTGCAGCCGCTCGATCCCGGCAAGATGGCGCTCGACGCGATCCTGCCGGCGTTTGTCGCACTTTCCGCCAAGCTGTGGACCTGGGAGGGCAAGCTCTACCACACCGCCCACACCTGGGGTTCCGAGGCGCTGTCGTGGCGCACCGATCTGGCCACGCTCGAATACAAGACCCTGTCCTACGGCACGATGTGGGAGGACCGTTTCAAGGGCAAGGTGCAGGGCCGGCCGCATTCGCTGCTGCTCGGCATCGGGCTGTGGATGGACGGCACTGGCAAACTGCCCTCCAACCGCATGCTGGATGCGTTCAAGGACGAGGCCAGCTTCAAGAAGATCTATGACCAGATCCTGCCGTTTGCCATCGCCCACAAGAGCTGGATCAAGCAGTTCTGGGACAGCTCGGACAACACCAAGTCCGGCCTGATCGACAACGGCGTGGTCATCGGCCAGACCTGGGACGGCCCGGCGCTCAGCCTCAAGAAGCAGGGCAAGCCCGTCACCTACATGGCCCCGCAGGAAGGTGCCATCACCTGGCTTGACGGCTGGTCGATGCCCAAGGCGGCCAAGAACGTCGAGCAGGCCTATGAGTGGCTGAAGTTCGTCCATTCCGCCGAGGGCTCGGCGATGGTGGCCGAGGGTTCGGGCTACAACCCGGTGGTGAAGGGTGCGGACTCGCTGCTGTCCGCCGTGGCGAAGAAGAACTTCCAGGAAGCCTACCCGGCCGATGCGCTTGATCGCCTCTGGCCGCGCCCGGCGGAACCCACCTGGTTCGCCGAACTGCGCAACCAGTACGCCGAGAAGTTCAAGGCCGCCTGACCCAGCCCGGCGGGAGGTGACGGCCATCGCCCCCTCCCGCCGTTTCTTCACGCCAACCGGACCGCACCCCATGCCCCGCGAATTTTCCCGCCCGTGACCGCCGATGTCGAACTTGATGGCCTGACCGTCCGCTTCGGAAGCTTCACCGCGGTTGCGGACGCGAACCTGCGCATCCGGGGCGGGGAGTTCTTCTCCTTCCTCGGCCCGTCCGGCTGCGGCAAGACCACCATCCTGCGCACCATCTCGGGCTTCATCGACCCCACCCAGGGCGCGGTGCGCATCGGCGGGCAGGACATGCGCGGCATCGGCGCCAACAAGCGGCCGACCGCGCTGATTTTCCAGTCCCTCGCGCTGTTCCCGATGATGTCGGTGGCCGACAACATCGGCTACGGCCTGCGGGTGCGCGGCGTCGGGAAATCGGTCCGCCAGAAGAAGGTGGACGAACTGCTCCACCTCGTCGCCCTGGGGGACCAGGGGGCGAAGAAGGTGGATGAACTCTCGGGCGGCCAGCGCCAGCGCGTGGCGATCGCCCGGGCGCTGGCGGTGGAGCCGCAGGTGCTGCTGTTGGACGAGCCGCTGTCGGCGCTTGATCTCAAGCTGCGCCAGCACATGCGCAACGAGCTGCGCGCCATCCAGAAACGCGTCGGCATCACCTTCATCTACATCACCCATGACCAGGGCGAGGCGCTCACCATGTCCGACCGGATCGCGGTGATGAACCGTGGCCGCATCGAGCAGGTGGGTGATGGGCGTGATGTGTATAACGCCCCGCGCACCGCGTTCGTCGCCAGTTTCGTGGGGGAGAACAACGCCATCGTTGGCTTCGTGACCGACGTGGCGGAGGGCATGGCGGTGATCGAGGGCAAGCTCGGGCGGTTCCGGGCGACCAATCCGCTCGGGCTCAAGAAGGGCGCCCTGGCCACCCTGTTCGTGCGGCCGGAGGCGTTGCGCTTCGGCGCCGCGGACAACAGCCTGGCCGCCATCACCCGTGAGATCGCCTACGAGGGCAACCTCACCCATGTCGGCCTGCGCACCGCCGAGGACACCCACCTCACCGTGCTGCTCAGTGCCGGCGAGGCCGCGCCTGAGATGGACGCGCCGGCCAGCGTGGGGTTCGATGCCGCCCGCGCCATCATCCTGCCGCCCCGGCAGGACGACTGAGCGCGATGCAAGCCGCCCTTGGCCACCCCTTCGTCATCGCGCTGCCGTTCGTGGTGGGCGTGCTGTTCTGGCTGGTCGCGCTGCGCGAGCGCCGGCGCGGCCTGATCACCGGGCAGACTTTTTTCCAACGCAACGGCACCGCCGTCGGCCTGTTCCTCATCGCCGCCGTCGCGTTCTGGGCGGTGTTCATGATCGTGCTGCCGCAGCTTTTCATGGTGGAGATGTCCTTCCGCCCGAAGCTGCCGCCCTCGGCGATAGGCGGGCCGCGCGATCTCTATACCCTGCAGAACTACCACTATTTCCTGTTCGGCAGCCCGACCAGCTCGGCCGAGTGGAACTTCATCCACATCAAGGCGTTCTTCCTCACCATCCTGGCCTCCATCCTGGTGACGATCGGCAATTTCCTGCTGTGCTACCCGCTCGCCTTCTACATGGCGCAGGTGGCCAACGGCGCCCGGTTGCGCTTCCTGCTGCTGCTGCTCATCACGCCGTACTGGGTGAACGAGATCCTGCGCGCCTTCGCGTTCCGAGTGATTTTCTCCTCGGGCGGGCTGATCAACAAGCTCCTGCTCGCGGCTGGGCTGCTGCATGAGCCGATCGATTTCCTCGGCATGGATGTCGGCATGTATGCCGGGCTCAGCTACGCCTACCTGCTGCTGATGGTGTTCCCGCTCTACAACGCCATCGAGAACCTGCCCAAGGCGCAGATCGAGGCCGCGCGGGACCTTGGGGCGCCCTGGTGGCACATTCATGTGTTCATCGTGATGCCATTCGCCAAGCCGGGCATCGCCTCGGGTTGCACGCTGGTGTTCATGCTCACCTCGGGCGCGCTCGCCGCGCCGCTGGTGCTGGGCGGGCCGCGCTCGCTGTGGTTCACGCCGATTGTCTATGATCGGTTCTACCAGGCGTTCAACTGGCCGCAGGGCTCGGCCTACGCGTTCATCCTGCTGCTCACCTGTATCGCCTTCGTGCTGGCCGTGATGCGCTTCGGCAAGCTCAGCCTGGGCGAGATCACGCGATGACCTCCAGATCGGTCCTGCGCGTCATCGTCGGCGCCTACCTGGTGCTGTTCTTCGCCTATCTGTTCGGCCCGCTGATCATCATGGGCATCACCGCGTTCAACACCGCGCCCTATCCCACGGTGATGCCGTTCGAGGACTTCACGCTGAAGTGGTTCGATATCCTGTTCCGCGACAAGGACATGATGCTCGGGCTGCAGAACAGCCTGAAGATCGGCGCCCTTGTCGTCGCCATCTCCGTGCCGTGCGGCCTGGCCGGCGCCATGGTGATGCAGCAGGTGTATGCCCGGGCGCGCAGCTTCTACTATCTGGTGGTGGTGTCCCCGGTGCTGACGCCGGGGGTGATCATCGGCATCTCCACGGTGATTTTCTGGAAGGACTTCACCGGCGCCACCGGCACCGGGTTCCTGTATGACGGCATCATCCTGGCCGCGCTCGGGCAGTCCTCCTTCATCTCGGCCTACTGCATGCTGATTTTCCTCAGCCGGCTGCAACGCTTCGATCGCGCGCTGGAAGAGGCCGGGCTCGACCTTGGGGCCAGCAACGCCCAGGTGTTCCGCCATATCCTCATCCCCTACCTCCGCCCGGCGGTGCTCTCGGCGGCGGTGATGGCGTTCCTCTCCAGTTTCGAGAACTACAACACCACCACCTTCGCCATCCTCGCCGACAAGACGCTGACCACCGTGCTGGCCGGGCGGGTGCGGCAGGGCTCGACGCCCGCCATCAGCGCCCTCGCCGTCACCATCATCGGGGTGACGGTGGCGGGGACGGTGGTCTACGAACTGCTCAAGCGCCGCGAGGATGCCCGCAAGCTGCGCGAGATGCGGACGGCGCAGGAGGCGGAGGAGCGCGAGTTGGCGGTGGCCTAGGCGGCCTAGCCCTCGGCCCGGATATCCGCCACCACCGCGCCGGTGATGCGCACCAGTGCCGCCGCCTCGGTGGGGAATACGTGGTGTGGCGAGCCGGCGGCGGCCCAGATCGGGTGTAGGTCCAGCAGGTCCTGGTCGAACACCAGCACCGGCGGCACGGTGTGCCCCACCGGGGCCACGCCGCCGATGGCGAAGCCGGTGGCGGCGCGTACGAAATCGGCATCGGCGCGTTTCACCGGCATGCCGATCGCCGCCTCCACCTTCTTCGCATCTACCCGGTTGGCGCCTGAGGTGATCACCAGCACTGCCCGTTCGCCCGCCCGCAGCACGATGGACTTGGCGATTTGCGCCACCGTGCAGCCCACCGCGGCGGCGGCATCGGCGGCGGTTCGGGTGCCTTCGGGGAACTCGGTGATGGCATCGGGGTGCCCGGCGGCGAGCAAAGCGGCGCGCACGCGCTCGACGGAGATGGATTGGCTCATCGCGGGTCCTGATTGGGAGGGGGCCGCCGCCTTCATGCCATCCCGCCCGCGTCGCTCGCAAGACTCGCATGTTCGGCTTGCGAGGGGCGCGATTTCGTGGCTTGTGCGCCGTCGGTGCGGACCACATCTATTCCGCCAACAGCAGCCAGACACCAGACGGGGACGCCGCGATGGACCAGCTTATCGGACAGAACTCGACCGCCGAGGCGATGATCGTCGACGGCGACCAGACCACGTTCATGAAGGATGTCGTCGAGGCATCGCGCACCATCCCGGTGCTGGTCGATTTCTGGGCCACCTGGTGCGGCCCGTGCAAGACGCTGACGCCGGTGCTCGAAAAGGTGGTGAAGGCCGCCGGCGGGCGGGTGAAGCTCGTGAAGATCGACGTCGACAAGAACCAGCAGCTGGTGCAGCAACTGGTTCAGATGGGCGTGCCGTTGCAGTCCATCCCGACGGTGGTGGCGTTCTGGCAAGGGCAGCTGGCGGACATGTTCCAGGGCGCCAAGCCGGAAAGCGAGGTCAAGCGCTTCGTCGAGACGCTGCTGAAGATGGGCGGCGGCGCGCTGCCCACCACGGAACTGCTGGCCGAGGCCAAGGCGGCGCTGGAAGCCGGAGACGGCGAGCAGGCCGGCGGCATGTTCAGCGAACTGCTCCAGATGGAGCCCGAAAACCCCGATGCCTGGGCCGGCCTCATCCGCGCCCTGATGCTGCTCGGCCGCGAGGAGGACGCGCAGCACGCCGTGACGCAAGTGCCGGCCAAGATCGCCGATCATGCCGAGGTTGCCGGCGCCCGCAGCGCATTGGCCCTGGCCGCCGAGGGGCGCAAGGCGCGCGAGTTGCTGGGCACCTTCGAGGCCCGGCTGGCCGCCAATGCCGATGACCACGAGGCGCGCTACGAACTCGCCACCGCGCTGAACGCGATGGATCGCCGCGAGGAGGCCGCCGACGCCCTGCTCTACATCATCAAGAAGGCGCGCACCTGGAACGAGGAAGCGGCGCGCATGCAGTTGCTGAAGTTCTTCGAGGCGTGGGGCTTCGATGATGCCACCACCATGGCGTCCCGCCGCAAGCTCTCCGCCCTGCTGTTCAGCTGAACGCCGGATGCCCGCCTTCGCCGTGCGCACGGATGACCTGCCGGAGGAATTCCCGGTGTTTCCGCTCGCCGGCGCGGTGCTGCTGCCGCGTGGCCGGCTGCCGCTGAATATCTTCGAGCCGCGCTATCTGGCGCTCACCGAGGATGCGCTGGCCGGCGGGCGGCTGTTCGGCATGGTGCAGCCCGACCCCACGCGCCCGGCCGGCACCACGGGGCCGGCGACCTATGGCGTGGGGTGTCTCGGGCGGATGATCTCGTTCAGCGAGACCGATGACGGGCGCTACCTCATCACCCTGCTCGGCATCAGCCGCTTCCGCATCACCGGGGAAGCGATCATGCGGCGCGGCTATCGCCGGGTGCAGGCGGATTTCTCGCCCTTCGCGGATGACCTGGCGCCGCCGGCGCCGCATTTCGACCGGGACCTGATGCTGGTGGCGCTGCGCAGCTATTTCACCCGCCACGGGATCGACGCCAACTGGGAGGTGATTTCCAAGATGGCGGATGCCGAACTCGTCACCACCCTCGGCATGGTCTGCCCCTTCGCGGCGCCCGAGAAGCAGGCGCTGCTCGAAGCCCCCACCCCCACCGATCAGGCCACCACCCTGGTCACCCTGCTGCAAATGGACATCCACGCCCCGGGCGGCGATGCGCCGCGCGGCCGGGCGAGTTGAAAGGCACCATACTATGAGCGATGCGCCCAAACCTGTCCCAGTTGATCCGAAACTGCTGGAAATCCTGGTCTGCCCGCTCACCAAGACCGCGCTCGAGTATGACCGCGAGCACAACGAGCTGATCAGCCGCGCCGCCGGCCTGGCCTACCCGATCCGCGACGGCATCCCCATCATGCTGGCCGACGAAGCCCGCCAGCTCGACGACGCCTGATGCCCACCCCCAGCGAGATCCACCTCAAGCGCGAGCAGAAACTGCTCGAAATCGCCTATGACGACGGGACCGCGTTCAGCCTGCCGGCCGAATATCTGCGGGTGGAGAGCCCGAGCGCCGAGGTGCAGGGCCATGGCCCGAACGAGCGGCGCACCATCGCCGGGCGCCGCCACGTTGGCATCATGACCATCGAGCCGGTGGGCAACTACGCGGTGCGACTGGTGTTCGATGACCTGCACGATACCGGCATCTTCTCGTGGGACTATCTCTACGAACTCGGCCGCGACCATCTGAAGCGGTGGAACGCCTATCTCGAGGCCCTGAAAGCCCAGGGCCTCAGCCGCGATCCGTGAGGCCGGCTATTCCTCCGGTTCGAATTTCAGCGCCACCCCGTTGAGGCAGTAGCGCAGGCCGGTCGGGCGCGGGCCATCCTCGAAGACATGGCCGAGATGGCCCTCGCAGCGGGCGCAATGCACCTCGGTGCGGGTCATGAACCAGGAGCGATCGGTGGTGGTGGCGATCGCGCCGTCCAGCGGATCGAAGAACGAGGGCCAGCCGGTGCCGCTCTCGAACTTGGTTTCGGCGCTGAACACCGGCTGTCCGCAGCCGGCGCAGGCGAAGGTGCCGCGCCGTTTTTCGTGGTTGAGCGGGCTGGTGCCGGCCCGTTCGGTGCCGTGCTTGCGCAGCACCTTGTAGGCCTCGGGGGACAGAATGGCGCGCCATTCCTCATCGGTGCGGGTGGTCACATCGTCGCTCATCGAAACCTCCGGGTTACTCGCCATTTAGGCACGCCGCGCCACTCCGCAACTGGGGGCCCGCAACTGGCGACGCGCGCGCCGTTACGCCATCATGCGCGCCACCCCTCCGGACCCATCGGCGTGATTGACCTGCTTCGGCTGCCCGAACTGCGCAGCTTCCTGCTTTCCTCCGCCTGCGCCAGCCTCGCCACCTCCGCGCTGGCGACCGTGCTTGGCATTCATGTCTATGCGCTCACCCATGATCCGCTCGCCCTCGGCTGGCTCGGGCTGGTGGAGGCGATCCCGGCGATCGGCCTGGTGCTGATCGGCGGCCAGGTGGCGGACCGTACCAGCCGGTTGCGCACCGCGGTGCTGGCAAGGGGGCTGATGGCGGTGCTGGCGGCGCTGCTGGCACTCAGCGCGTCCTCCAGCCTGGTGGTGCTCTACGTGATCGCCTTTGCGGTGGGGGCGATCCATGCGTTCGAGGAGCCCGCCATCACCGGGTTGGAAGCTGAAATCCTGCCGCGCGCGCGGATGATGAACGCGGTTTCGCTGGTGGCCTCGGTGGGCCGCGTCGCCGGATTGAGCGGGCCGATCGCCGGGGGTATCGCGTATGATTTCGCCGGGCCGCGGCCGACGTTTATCGCCGTGGCGGTGTTGCTGGCGATTGCGGCGGCGGCGCTTGGGTTTGGCATCGCGGCGCGCCCGGCGCCATCGCATCCCTCGGCGGGCGCGTGGATGGATATCAAGGAGGGCGTGCGGTTCGTCTTCAACAGCCAGATCCTCATCGGCTCGATGGCGCTCGATTTGTTCGCGGTGTTTTTCGGCGGCGCCGCCGGGCTGTTTCCCGCCTATGCGGACCAGATCCTGGGCGAAGGACCGTCGGCCGTGGGGCTGTTGCGGGCGGCGGCCTCGGCCGGGGCGTTGGCGGCGATGCTGATCGCCACGCGGCACCCGCCGCGCGCCCGGGCCGGGCTGGCGCTGCATCTCGCGGTGGCGGGGTTTGGCGTCGGCATCATCGTGCTGGGGTTTTCGAGGGTGTTGTGGCTGTCGCTGGCCGCGTTGTTTTTTGTCGGTGCCTGCGATGGGATCAGCGTGATCGTACGGCGCGCTATTGTCCGTCTCGGGGCGCCCGATGCGCTGCGCGGGCGGGTGGCGGCGGTGCGGGGGCTGTTCCTCAATGCGACGAATGAGCTGGGGTCGTTCGAAAGCGGGCTGGCGGCGGCGTGGCTCGGCATTGCGCCGGCGATCTGGACCGGGGGGGTGGTGACGCTCGCGGTGGCGGCGGTGACGGCCTATGCGGCGCCGCAGCTTCGGAAGCTGGACCTTGGGCGGTTTGGGGCTGGGCGGTGAGGTAGCAAGCGCTTCTTTTTGAAAAAAGAAGCAAAAACTTTTGTCCAATGGCTTCGCCCCTTTGACGGGAGAGTGGCGAAGCCATCGGACAAAAGTTTTTTGGCTCTTTTTTTCAAAAAAGAGCTGCTTGTCTTCTATGCGTCCGGCTCGACCATGCTGATACGGCCGAGGTTGGCCACCACCCGTCCATCGGGTTCGGTCACCACGGCGTCGGCGTAGCGATGGCCGCAGATGATGTCGGCCGGGCCATACTGGTGCACGTCGTGGACAGTAGCGGCCAGCGCCGGGTCGCGCGCCTCGAAGGTGAGGAACAGGATGACATTGCGTTCCGCCAGCCATTCCGGGGTGGCCCCATGCAGCGGGCTGTGATCGTCGATGGTGTGCATGATGGTCCAGGTGAGCGAGAACACCGGCAGGCGGGCCATGCGCAGCTTGAGGTCATGGGTATGGCGGTAGGTCTGGCCTTCCTCGGTGCGTTCGGCCAGCAGGGCGTTCAGGCGGGCTACCGCGTCCCCCAGCGGGCCGATGCGGGCATTGCCCATGCGCACCATCAGGGTGGGCTTGCCGTTGTAGTTGGTGATCACCGCGCGATCGGCGTACATCACCTTGGCCTTGGGCTTGGAGAAGCGCACGAAGGTGAGGCCGGTGAGGATGGCGGTGAAGCCCATGCCGCAGATGATTTCGGCGGTGGCGACCACATGGCCGTAGATCGAGCCGGGCGACATCACGCCGTAGCCCACGGTGGCGAGGGTTTCGAAGCTGAAGAAGAACGCATCCACCACCGAACCGGGCCGTGCGCCCACGATGCTGTCGGGCACCATCAGATAGAGAGTGGCGAACACAAGGTTGTTGGCAGGAAATCCCGGTTGTGCCGTCCAGTTTCCCAGATCTTTCAATTTTTCTTATTTGCGCTCCTGACCGTGCTGCCGTGGGGGAGGGCGTTTGCCGATCCCGCGACGGCGGACCAGGCCAAACGTACGGTTCAGGGCTGGCTTCGCGCCGAAAAGACGCCCCTCCAGGCGAAACTGGGATCGACCATCAAGGGTGTAGATACCTACAACGATGCGAAGGGCTCGGCGCTCTACCATGTCGTGCGCCTGGAGCCCAACGGCTTCGTGATCGTGGCCGCGGACGATTATGTCGAGCCCATTATCGCGTTTTCATCCAGCGGCACGTTCGATCCCTCAACCAAGACCCCTATCGGGGCGTTGATTGCCAGGGACCTGCCCAACCGCATGGCCAACGTGAAGGGGTTGCAACGCGCCAAGGCCAAGAGCTTTCATCTGTCTGCCCGGAACAAGTGGGACCAGATGAGCGCCAGCGCTGCCAGTCCGACGTCCGGCGGAGTGAAACCGATGGTAAGCGGTTCTCCGACCACTTCGGTTTCCGACCTTCGCGTGGCGCCGCTGGTCCAAACTACCTGGGACCAGTCACTTTCCACAAACGAGTGGACCGGACCGGCCTGCTACAACTACTACACGCCGCCCTATGCCGCCGGAAATGTGAACAACGACGTATGCGGTTGTGTCGCCACGGCCATGGCGCAACTCATGCGGTACTGGCAATACCCGGTCAACGGTGTTGGCACGACCTCTTTTCCGATTCTGGTGGACGGCAATCTCACGACACGCAGTCTGCTTGGCGGCGACGGGAATGGCGGACCCTATGCGTGGAGCTCGATGCCGACCAACCCCGCCGGCGGAACGACGCTGACGCAGCGTCAGGCGATCGGCGCCTTGTGCGCGGACGCCGGCGTGGCTGTGGACATGTCCTATACGGCCGGCAATTCCGGTGCGTATCTCTGGAATACGATCGCGCCCCTCAAGAGCACTTTCCGGTACGGCAACGCAAACAACATTGTTTTCAATGGGTCCATTGTATTCGCGGCCATCAATCCCAACCTCGATGCGGGCTGCCCGGTCTTGCTGGCCATTTCAGGCGACGGCGGTCACGCGATCGTGTGCGATGGTTACGGGTACAATTCGTCCACGCCTTATCATCACCTGAACCTCGGCTGGTCCGGCCAAGCCACGGCGTGGTACAACCTGCCGAATATCGATACGACGCAGGAAGGGGGGGGGGACACCTTCACCAGTGTCGACCAGTGCGAATACAACGTGTTTA
>CAIMWH010000296.1 GCA_903845065.1 uncultured Rhodospirillales bacterium
ACATTAGGCCCCGCGTCGGGAATCCCCTCATGAGTCAAAAATTATGCCGGTTGGTATAAGCCAGCGCTTCTTTTTGAAAAAAGTAGCAAAAACCTTCGACCCAATGGCTTCGCCCCTCCCTCGGGAGCGGGGCGAAGCCAACCGGACAAAAGTTTTTTGGTTCTTTTTTACAAAAAAGAACGCCTTGCCTACTCGGCCGCCGTCGCCGCCGTCTTCTTCCCGATCAGCCCCATCGCCACCATCGTCTCGGCGATCTGGATCGCGTTCAGCGCCGCGCCCTTGCGCAGATTGTCCGACACGCACCAGAACACCAGGCCGTTCTCCACCGTGGGATCAAGCCGGATGCGGCTGACATAGGTGGCGTCCTCGCCCTGGCAATCCAGCGGCGTGATGTAGCCGCCGTCCTCGCGGGTATCCATCACCACCACGCCTGGCGCATCGCGCAGCGCCGCGCGGGCGCCGGCCACCGTCACCGGGTTTTCGAATTCCACATTTACCGCCTCGGCATGGCCGATGAACACCGGCACGCGCACGCAGGTGGCGATCACCTTGATATCCGGATCGAGGATCTTGCGGGTCTCGACCGCCATCTTCCACTCCTCCTTCGTCGCCCCGTCATCCATGAACTTGTCGATGTGGGGGATGCAGTTGAAGGCGATCTGCTTGGTGAAGATCTCGGTGCGGGCGGGGTCGTTGACGAAGCTGCCCTTGGTCTGGGTGTAAAGCTCATCCATGCCCTCCTTCCCGGCGCCCGAGACGGACTGGTAGGTGGAGACCACGACGCGCTTGATCTTGTACTTGTCGTGCAGCGGCTTGAGCGCTACCACCATCTGGATGGTGGAGCAGTTCGGGTTGGCGATGATGCCGCGCTTGGCCTTCAGCAGCGCCTGCGGGTTCACTTCCGGCACCACGAGGGGAACATCCGGCTCCATGCGGAACTGGCTGGTGTTGTCGATCACGATGCAGCCGGCGGCAGCGGCGCGCGGCGCGTGCACGGCGGAAATCGCCGCACCCGGGCTGAACAGCCCGATGTCCCAGCCGGTGAAATCGAACGTGTCGAGGTTCTTCACCTTCAGCACGTCCTTGTCGCCGAAGGAAATTTCCTGCCCGACCGAGCGGGCCGAGGCGAGGGCGACAACTTCCGTGACCGGGAATTTGCGCTCGGCCAGGGTTTTCAACATCTCGCGCCCGACCGCCCCGGTGGCGCCCACGACTGCGACCCTGTAGCCCATGCTCATATCTCCGTTCTCGGCAGCCCCTGCGGCGGCCATAACCCGGGACGGGTAATCCCATTGCTGCGGCGCGGCAAGCAGCGTTTTCGGAACAGAAGGGTTGTGCCGCCGGCGCCATCCCGGCAATACCTCGCCGATGACCGAGCGCCTCATCGCCATCTATCACGTCACCGCCGACGCCGGCTCCATCGAGGCCCGCGCACGCGGCATCGCCGTCGAGCAGAGCGTCGAGATGCCGGTGGAGGGGATCGACGATCCCTTCGTGCTGGATGGCATCGTGGGCCGCGTCGAGGGCATCGCGGATTTGGGCCAGGGCCGCTACGAGGTCCGCATAGCCCTCGCCACCGCCACCATCGGCGCCGAGGCCGGGCAGTTGTTCAATATGCTGTTCGGCAACACCTCCATCCAGGAGGGCGTGGCGCTGGTGGATGTCGAACTTCCCGACAGCCTGTTGCAAGCCTTTCCCGGCCCCAATCTCGGCATCGCCGGACTGCGCGCCCTCACCGGCGCCCATGGCCGCGCGATCACCAGCGGCGCCCTCAAGCCGCAGGGACTCCCCCCCGCCGGCCTCGCCGCCATCGCCGGGCGCATGGCGCAGGGCGGCATCGACCTCATCAAGGACGATCATGGGTTGGCCGACCAAGCCTACTCCCCTTTCGCCGATCGGGTGGATGCGGTGATGGACGCGCTCGGCGCCACCGGCACCCACTACTTCCCCAGCCTGTCCGGCAACCTTGATGACATGCGCCGCCAGTTGCGCCACGCGGTCGCGCGCGGCGTGCGCGGCGTGCTGATCGCTCCCATCATCGCCGGCATCCCCACCTTCGCAACTCTGGTGCGGGAGTTTCCGGCGGTGGCCTTCATGACCCACCCCACGCTGTCCGGCATCGCCCGCATCGCGCCGCCGCTGTTCTACGGCAAGCTGTTCCGCATGATCGGCGCCGATGCGGTGGTCTACCCCAACCACGGCGGCCGCTTCGGCTACACCCCGCAAACCTGTCACGACCTCGCCGCCGCCGCCCGCGCCCCCTGGGGCCACCTCAAGCCCAGCCTCCCCGTGCCCGCCGGCGGCATGACGCAGGCGCGGGTGGGCGAAATGCTGGACTTCTACGGGCCGGACACCATTGTGTTGATCGGCGGCGCCCTGCTCGCCACCCGCGATCGCCTGACCGAGGAAGTCGCTGCCTTCGTCGCCGCCGTCGCGCGCCACACTTTCACCTGAGGACGCCATGGACCAGGACCGCTCCCCCCCGTTCCGCCGCTTCGATGACTATCGCTGGGAAGGCGTCGCCCATCTCCCCTACAAGGAAGACGCGACCACGCCCTTCAAGTCGGTGACGCGGCAGGTGCTGTTCCATGAGCCCGACATGGGCTGTGAACTGCGCTATTTCGAAGTGGCGCCGGCCGGCTACTCCACCCTGGAGCGCCACGAACATGCCCACGCCGTGCTGATCCTGCGCGGCCGCGGCGATTGCATGGTGGGCACCGAGGTCCGCGCGGTGGAAACCAATGACCTCGTCTCCATCCCGCCCTGGGCCTGGCACCAGTTCCGCGCCACGCAAGGCGAGCCGCTCGGTTTCCTCTGCATGGTCAACGCATTGCGCGACAAGCCACGCCTGCCGACCCCGGAGGACCTCGCCGCCATGCGCGAGACCCCCGAAGTCGCGGCCTTCCTCGATGTCACGGAGCGCGCCTGATGCCCGGCACCGTCAAAGCCATCCTGTTCGACACCTTCGGCACCGTGGTGGACTGGCGCAGCAGCCTCATCGCCGAACTCACTGCCTGGGGCGCCGCCCGCAACATCACGGCGGACTGGACCGGCCTAGTCGATGCCTGGCGCGGCAACTATGCCCCCTCGATGGACCGGGTGCGGAAAGGCGAACAACCCTGGACCAAGCTCGATGACCTCCACCGTGCCACGCTCGACCAGCTTATCGTGCAGTTCGGCCTGCCCGATCTGGGCGAGGCCGATCGCGACCACCTCAATCGCGGCTGGCATCGGCTGACACCCTGGCCGGATTCCATTCCCGGCCTGACGCGGTTGAAGTCCCGCTACACCATTGCGCCGCTGTCGAACGGCAACGTCGCGCTGCTGCTCAACATGGCCAAGCACGCGGGCATCCCGTGGGACATGATTTGCGCCGCCGAGTTGTTCCGCCACTACAAGCCCGATCCCGAGACCTATCTCGGTGCCGCGGCCCTGCTCGGGCTGGAACCCGGCGAAGTGATGATGGCCGCCGCCCATAACGGAGACCTCGCCGCCGCCCGCGCCTGCGGCCTCAAAACCGCGTTCTTCGCCCGCCCCACCGAATACGGCCCGCACCAATCCCGAGACTTCGCCCCCGACGGCCCCTGGGACGTTGTGGCCGCCAACATCGAAGACCTAGCCACCAAGATGCGGTGCTAAGGCCCTGCCAGGGACAAAAGTTTTTTGTTTCTTTTTTCCAAAAAAGAAAGCGCTTCCCTCTGACCTAAGTAGCGATGACAAGCCCCCCCGTCGCCGGATCGGCGCCGCCGTCCAGCGCGCCGTCGACGCAGCGTATCGCGTGGACCCAGGCGAACGTGTAGCTCTGGGCGTGGCGTAGCACGGGGTATCCCATCGCCCGCACGTCCCGCTCCACGGCGCGCAGGATGCGGTTGGAAATCTCGATGGTGTCGCTCACCGCGGCGAACCGTGGGGCGCTGACCGCCTGTTCCGCCGTCATGGCGAAGTCGATCGCGTTCAGCATCACCTGCAGGTTGCCCATGGTGATGTAGGTGGCGCCAGGTGCGCCGAGCACCAGGAACGGCGCGTCGCCACGGAACACGATGGTGGGGGAGAGTGCGGAGAACCGCGCCTTGCCAGGTGCCAGCGAGCCGGCGCGGCCGGGGCGGGGGTCGAAGACCGACATGGCGCCGTTGTACATGAAGCCGAGTCCCTCGGTGACCACGCCGGAGGGCTGGCCGAGGGTGTGGGTCATGGTGAAGGCGTTGCCGGCGGTGTCCATGACGCAGACATGGGTAGTGTGCTTGCTCTCGGCGCCGCCCGAGTTGAAGCGCGGCACGTGGGCCTTCACCCCGGCGCGGATGCGGGCGGCGGCAGCGGCGGCGTAGTCCTTGGAGGTGAGTTCGGCCATCGGCACGTCGACGAAGCGGGGGTCTCCCACTTTGGCGTCCTTGTCGGCGGTGGCGATCTTCATCGCCTCGCTGACCACGCGGACGTATTCGGCCGAGTTGTGGCCCATCGCGCGGAGGTCGAAGTTCTCCAGGATGTTGAGCATTTCGATCAGCATCACGCCGCCGCCGGGCGGGTGGTTGGTGGCGATGCGGTGGCCGCGATAGGTGCCCCAGAGCGGCGGGTTTTCCTCCGGGCCGCAGTCGGCGAGGTCCTCCATTGTGATCAGCCCGCCGTTGGCCGCCATGTCGGCCGCGATCTCGCGGGCGAGGGCGCCGCGATAGAAGTCCGCCGCGCCGTGCTCCACGATGCGTTCGTAGGTGCGGGCCATGTCCGGATTGCGCAGGGTCTGGCCGACGGCGAGGGTGCCGCCGTTGGCACCGGCGTAGATTTTGCGAGCGGCGGGGAGGCCCATCACCACGTCGATATTGGCGGGGCGGCCGGCGGCGGCGGGTTTGTTCCACCATTCCGCGACGTGGGGGCGCACCAGGCAGCCGTTCCGGGCGTAGTCGATGGCGGGGGCCATCACCTCGGGCAGCCCGCGGGTGCCGAAGCGGCGCAGGGCTTCGTCGAAGGCGGCGAGGGTGCGCGGCGTGGTGATGGCCTGGTAGCCGAATTCGTTCACGCGGCCTTCGAGGATGAAGCCCCAGCCGTCATCGGCCTCGCGGATGATGCGGTTTTCCCACATCTCCGGCCGGATGGCGCGGGGCGAGCGGCCGTGGAAATCGAGCGTGGTGTGCACGCCGTCGAGCAGGATCTGCATGCTGCCCATGCCGGCGATGCCGCACATCTGCGGGTCCACCGCGGTTTGCACCAACGCGGCGGCGATGCCGGCATCCACCACGTTGCCGCCGGCGCGCAGCACGTCGGCGCCAGCCTCCGCCGCCTCGGGCTGGGCCGCCGAGATCATGCCGTGCGTCATGGGCTTCCTCCTGGTTGAGGGGTGCCATTCAGCCCCGACAACGCGGCTTTGTCACCCGGCCCGGCTGTCCACGAAGTGACCCGGCCCATCGGTGGGGCGTTCCAGCACCACGTGGCGATCGTGATAGGCCGCCACCTCCGGGCGGTGGGCGATGGAGACGATGGTGGTGTCGGGCAGGCGTTCGCGCAGCAGGCCATAGAGCGCGGCCTCGGCGGCGGGATCGAGGCTGGCGGTAGCTTCGTCGAGGAACAGCCAATCGGGCCGGGCGAGCAAGGCGCGGGCCACGGCGAGGCGTTGCTGTTCGCCGCCCGAGAGGCGCTGCGCCCAGGCGTCCTCCTCATCGAGGCGGGGCAGCAGATGGTCGAGCCCGACATCGTGCAGTGCCGCGTGCACCGATGCATCGTCGTGATGAGCGATCCCGCCGGGGTAGGTGACGGCATGGCGCAGGGTGCCGAGCGGCAGATAGGGGCGCTGGGGCAGGAACAGGCTGCTGCCGGTGCCGCGCCGCACCTCGCCGGTGCCGAACGGCCAGATGCCGGCCAGGGCGCGGAACAGGGTGGATTTGCCGGAGCCCGAGCGCCCGCTCAGGATCACCGACTGGCCGGGCCGCAAATCGAGTTCGGCGTTCTCCACCAGCTTCTGCCCGCCGGGCAGTTCGAGCGTGGCGCCGGCGAGACCGAAATCAGCCCCCGTCGCCTGGTGCAACCCGCCCTCGCCGGCCCGTGCCCGGGCGATGGCGCCCTGGAAGGTGGCGAGGCGTTCGACCGTGGCGCGCCAGCTTGCCAGCGACGAATAGGCGCCGACGAACCAGGACATCGCGCCCTGCACCTGTCCGAAGGCATCGGCGGTCTGGGTCAGGTCACCCAGGGTCATCGTGCCGGCGAAGTAGCGCGGGGCAGCCACCACGATGGGAAAGATGATCGCCACCTGGCTGTAGCCGGCGGTCAGCGCGTTGAGCATCTTGGTGCGCCGCATGATCTGCCACCAATTGGCGGCCAGGGCGGCGAAGCGGTCGGCCAGCCCGTGCCGCTCCTCGGCCTCGCCGCCATAGAGCGCGATGCCCTCGACGTTCTCGCGCAGGCGCACCAGGCTGAAGCGGAAATCGGCCTCCACCCGCTGCTGGCGGAAATTCAGCGCTGCCAGCGGGCGCCCCACCAGATGCGTCACCCAGGTGCCGATCACCGAGTAGATCAGCGCCGCCCACACCATGTAGCCCGGAATATTGAACCCCAGGATCACCATCGGGCCGGACAGCCCCCACAGGATGCCGAGGAAGCTGAACAGCGTGACCACGTTAGAGAGCAGGTCCAGGCTGAGGGCGAGGGAGTCGGAGACGAAGTTCGACAAATCCTCGGCGATGCGCTGGTCCGGGTTGTCGGTGCCCACCTTGTTGCCCGCGCCGGCTTCCAGGCTGATGCGGTAGTAGGCGCGATCGGCCAGCCAGGAGGCCAGCAACTGCTCGGTCATCCAGCGCCGCCAGTTGATGCGCAGCCACTGGTTCAGATAGGTGCGGTAGACCGACACCACGATGAACAGCCCGGCCACCACGCAGAACCCCGGCATGAAGCCGTCCTTGTCGATCCTGTAGAGGAACAGCAGGTCCATGAAGCCCTGCCAGTCCTTGTCCTGCAGGGCGTTGTAGAAGGCGCGGTTCCAGAAGTTCAGCACCACGGACATGCCGACCAGCGCGAGGTTCAGCACCACGATGGCGGCCAGCAGGCCGCGTGCCGCCCAGCGTTCGTCGGAATGGGCGAAATAGGGGCGGGCGAGCAGCCACGCATCACGCAGGAAGGGGCCGAGGCCGCGCATCGTGTGTCTCCGTATCAGTTCTTGGCGAGTTCGCCTTCGACGGCGGCGATCCAGGCGTTCACCCGGGCTTCGTTGACGCCGAAATCCTTGCGCCCGTAGACGCTGCGCGACCACAGCACCAGCCCGCCCTGCGGGGTGACGGCGGCCATCACCAGATCGGGGAAATTGGCCGCCGCACTGCGCACCACGAAATGCACCTGGCGCTGCTCGTCGTAGGCGACATGGAGGAACACCCGCTCCTGCCCCAGCGCCACGCGCTTGATGGCGGCGTAGAGGCGGTCCGGATCGGCGGTGAAGGCGGTGATCTTGTCAGGCGCCGGGGCGAACCCGGCGGGGGCGGCGAGATAGGTGTTGGGGGTGGACGGCCGCTCGATCCGCGCCAGGTCCATCATCGCGGGCACCGGCAGGCCGCCGATCCCGTCCTGCCCGCAGGCCGGCCAGATCAGCCCGAGCAAGGCCGGCAGCAGGCCCATCAGTCGGTTTCCGTGGCGGGCGGCGGGGCCATGCGCAGCCGGATCACCCCGTGCAGTTCGGCCGGCGGCACCGGCTTGCCCTTGCGCAGGATTTCCACCCGCCCATCCGTCGCCAGCCGCGCGGCGGCCTTGCGGATGGCGGTGAGGTGCTGCCGCCACACATCGCCCGGCCCCGGCGCGATGGCATGCGCCACGTCGGTGGGGGAGATCGACTTGGCCGGCCCGCAGGCGGCGGTCAATTCGAGAATGGTCGCTTCGATCAGGGTAAGTTCGCTCACACCCGTCTATGTGCGCGGGATGCCGCGCGATGCAAGCGTTGTCTTCAGGCCAGGATGCCCTGGCGCGGCAGCCCCACCACCTGCAACGGCGGCCCGAACAGCGCGCCTTGCCCCTCGTCGCAGCCGCAATGGGCCAGGAACGCCCGCTGCCGCTCGGTATCGATGCCGTCCCCGATCACGGTGAGCCCCACCGCCTGGGCGGTGCCGATCACCGCGCGCAGCACCGCGGCGTCCTCCCGGTCATCCGGCACGGCGCGCACCAGGGTGCGGGCCAGTTTCAGGCTGGTGAGCGGCAGGCGCCGCAGCAGCGTGAGGCTCGCCATGCCGGCGCCGAACGCATCGACGCACAGCCCGATGCCGAGATCGCGCAACGCCGACAGGGCCAGCACGCCATCGGTGTCGATGGTGGCCAGCGACGCTTCGGACAGGATGAGTTCCATCCGCGTGGCCGGCAGGTCTGCCACCTCCAGCGCCCAGGCCACCTGGCCGATGATCTGGGTGGCATCGAAGGCGACGCCCTGGCCGAGCGAGATCACCGCGCCATGCCACGGCGCGCCGAGAGAGGCGATCTGCCGCAGCAGCGCGCCGTGCGGATCGAGCAGGAGGCCGCTGCGCACCGCGTTGCGCGGCATGATGGCCTCCGCCGCGGTCAGCATGTCGTCATCCAGCCGGCGGCGGGGATGCAGCAGCACCGAGGGCAGGTCACCGCCCGCCTCCCGGCCCGGCGGCAGGCCCAGATGCGGGCTATCCACCCGTCGCCGCGGACGGCCCGGTCCGCGTGGCGTGGCTGGCAGGTCAACGGCGGGAATGGCGAGTATCGAGGTCATGGCCGGTCTCAATCGCTGCTACGGTGTCCAGTTTTCCGGCACAAAAATTGATATTCCCTGAACGCCCGTCCCGCCGCGGCGATTTCATCGGCATCGCTGAGACGGTGTCGCAGATCATGCTTTAAGGGCGAATTTACCGGGGCCGCGCATGTTCGCCCGGTATTTCACCGTTCCGGTCCCAGCCATGTCAGACCCTGAACCCCAATTCGACCCGCCGATCGAGCCTGATTTCGAGGCTGCGCCCGATCACTGCGTGCTGCACCATGCCCTGTTCACCAAGCTCGGCACCGTCAGCTTCCGCCGTGCGCTGACCGATGGCACGCCGATGATGATCGTGCCGTTCGGGGAGCGGGAGGCCGGGTTGCCGCTGCGCAGCCTGCAACATGCGTTCGATATCCCAGACGGTTCGCCGGATGGCCGCATGCTCGGCCTGATCGCCGAAAGCCTCGACTATGTCACCTGCCTGTGCGTGGGCGATCCGCTGCCGGCCGAGGTGGTGAATGGCACCGCGAGCTGGGAGCCCACCGCGCGGCATCGCCAGACCGCCGCCATGCGGCTGCGCCTGCAACTCCTCGCCTGGCTCGATCCGGCCGCCGCCCGCGCCGCGGGGGGGAACCTGGAGGCACGGCTGGAGACCGATGCGGGCCTGCGCGCCACGGTGCAGAATGCATTCCGGGAGGCCGCCACCGCGCTGGACCTGGCCAGCGGCGAGGATGTGGTTGCCCTGGTCGCGCGTTTCACCGAGGAGCTGGCCTTCATCGAGGCCCTGCGGGACCGGCTGTTCGGCCGCGTGCTGACGCTGTGTGCCCGGCTGGGCGTGATCGCCCGTGGCGCCAACCGCCAGGACCTGCATCGCCGCGAGGACATCACCCAGGTGCAGCGCCTCGCCAGCCTCGCGCTCACCCAGTTCCGCGGCCGCTTTGAGGATATCGACGCCCAGACCGGCGAGATCATCGCCACCCTGCGCAATGCCGACAGCCAGATCGCCTATATCCGCTCCAACCGCGACACGCTGTATCGCAGCCATCGCGCCTGGCAGCCGGTGCTGGATGCGTGGCAGAAGGCGGAGGTGGCGGGTGGCGAGGCGCTGTGGCCGGCGGTGGGCGTGCTCTACCAGTTCCTCGCCCAGCGCTATCTGCCGTCCAACGAATGGCCCAGCTTCAACTCGTTGCGCCAGGCCGGGGCGCCGAAAAAGCCCGAGCACACCATGACCTGGTGACGCTTTGCAGGCGGGCGAAGCTGTCCCATAACGGCCGGGAAAACCTGTCCGGGGAGACCTTCATGCCCAAGCCCATCCGCCGCGTCGCCATTGTCGGCGCCGGCACCATCGGCGCCTCCTGGGCCGCCGCGTTTCTCAGCCGCGGGATGGAAGTGGTGGCGTCGGACCCTTCGCCCGGTGCGCCCGATCTGATCCGCCGCACCATCGAGGCGGCGTGGCCGGTGCTGCAACGCCTTGGCGCCACGCCCGATGCCTCGCCCACCAACTGGCGCTTCGAGGCCGATCCGGTGCGGGCCGTGGAGGGCGCCGAATTCGTCCAGGAAAGCGCGCCCGAACGCTACGAGGTGAAGGACACCCTGCTGCCGCCGATTGCCGATGTGCTGGGGCCGGATGTGGTGATCGCCTCGTCCTCGTCGGGCCTGCTCGGCAGCCGGCTGCGGCAGAACTGCCGCCACCCCGGGCGCGTGCTGGTCGGGCATCCGTTCAATCCGCCGCACTTGATCCCGCTGGTGGAGGTGGTGAGTGGCCCCGGCACCGATCCGGCCGCGGTGGCTGCCGCGATGGATTTCTACCGGTCGGTGGGGAAATACCCCATCGAGATCCGCAAGGAGGTGCCGGGCCATCTCGCCAACCGGCTGCAAGCGGCGCTGTGGCGCGAGGCGGTGCATCTGGTGGAGGACGGGGTGGCGTCGGTCGCCGATGTCGATGCCGCGATCAGCGAGGGGCCCGGCCTGCGCTGGGCGCTGATGGGGCCGCACGCGACGTTCCATCTCGCCGGTGGCGAGGGCGGCATGGCGCATTTCATGGACCACCTGATGCCCGCGGTGACCAGTTGGTGGGAAGATCTCGGCGAACCCGTCGTCACGCCCGCGTTGCAGGCCCAACTCGTCGCCGGGGTCACCGAGGAAGTGGCGGGCAAGACGGTGCCGGAACTGGCCGCCCGCCGGGATGCCTTCCTCACCGCCCTGCTGGAACTGCGCCGCCGCACATGAGCGACCGGTTCCGCAGCCTCGAAGCCCTGTTCCTGCCCGACCTGCCGCAGGCGGACGACGGTGCGCATGACATGGCCCATGTCCGCCGGGTGTGGGCCAACGCGCGGCGGATCGCGGCGGGGGAGGGCGGGGATATGGATATCCTCGCCGCCGCCGTGCTGCTGCATGATTGCGTGCATGTCGAGAAATCCTCGCCCCTGCGCAGCCAGGCCTCCCGCCTTGCCGCCGCCCGGGCCGCCGAAATCCTCGCGGCTCACGGTTTTGCGGCGGACGTAATCCCGCGCATTACCCACGCCATCGCGGCCCACAGCTTCTCCGCCGGCCTGACGCCGGAAACCCTGGAGGCGAAAATCCTCCAGGACGCCGACCGGCTGGACGCCATCGGCTGCATCGGCATCGCCCGCTGCTTCTACACGGCGGGACGGATGGGTTCGGCGCTCTACCACCCCGATGACCCCGCCGCCGAACACCGCCCGCTCGATGACCGCGCCTACGCGCTCGACCACTTCCGCGCCAAGCTGCTCAAACTCGCCGACGGCTTCCAGACCGGAACCGGCGCCCGCATCGCCGCCGAACGGACGGAAACGCTGGCGCGGTTCGTGGCGGAGTTCGAGGCCGAGATCTAGCTCAGCCCACCAGCACGGCCTTGCCGATCACCTTGCGATCGATGATGGCCTGCACCGCCGCCGCCGCGTTCTCCAGGGCGAAGCGGTGCGAAATGCGGGGCTTGAACTTGCCGTCCGCCGCCAGTTCCATCAGCGCCCGCATGTTGGCCGCCGCCACCGCCGGCTGGAATTCGCTCAGGCCGCCGATGCGCACGCCGACGGCCTCGGCGCCCTTGATGAGCAGGTGGTTGGTTTTGGCCAGCGCCGGGGCGCCGCCGAGGAAGCCGAGGATCAGCAGACGGGCGCCCCAGTTGATGCAGCGCATCGATTCGTCGAACACCGCGGCGCCGATCGGGTCGTACACCACGTCCGCACCCTTGCCGCCGGTCAGCGCCTTCACCTGGTCGCGGAAGCCGCCGCGATAGTCGATCGCGTGGTCGGCGCCCTCGGCGAGGCAGGCGGCGCGTTTTTCCTCGGTGCTGGCGGTGGCGATCACCCGGCCGCCGAACAGCTTGGCGATCTGGATCGCCGCGATGCCGATGCCGCCGGCGGCGCCGTGGATCAGCACCCATTCGCCGGGTTGCATGCGGCCTTTCTGGAGCAGGGCGTGGTAGGCGGTGGAGTAGGCGCCGCGGAACACCGAGGCTTCCTCCAGCGTGAGTGCCGCCGGCACCGGGGCGCAGACCGAGGCCTTCACGGTGGCCATGGTGCAGAACGAGCCCGGCGAATGCCGCGTCATCACCCGGTCGCCGACTGCGTAACCCCCCACGCCGGCGCCCACCGCCAGCACCTCGCCGGCTGCCTCGCCACCGGGGATGAACGGGGGTTCGGGGCGGAACTGGTAGGTGCCGGCCAGCATCAGCACATCGACGTACTGCACGCCCCGCGCCAGCAGGCGCACCTGCAACTCGCCGGCACCGGGGGGTGGCGGGTCCGCCATGTCGCGCACCGCCAATACCTCGGGGCCGCCGAAAGCCTCGCACACCACTGCCCGCATCGTTGTCGCTCCCAGGTTCTGTTGGCGGGGAGGGTAGGATGCTTCGGGCGGGCCGGCCAGGGCGAGGCTAGGCGGTGCCGCCGACAAGCGCGGTGACGATGTCATCCACGGTCTCGATGGTTTCGAGGCGGCTGGTGTCGATTTCCACGCCGAAGTGTTCCTCGGCCAGTGCCACGGTTTCCAGCAGGCGCAGGCTGTCCATGCCGGGCAGGTCGGCCAGCACGGTCGCGGGCGTCACCCCCTCGAAGTGCCGTTCGCACACGGTGGCGAGCAGGGCGGCGACGGTTTCGAACACCTCCTGCCGGGTGGCGGCCGTCATGGCGCGGCCAGGGTGCGCAGCGCCGCGATATCGGTCTTGCCGCCGGGCAGCGTGGGGAGCCGGTCCAGGATGATGATCCCGGAGGGCCGCATCGCCGGCACCAGTGCTTCGGCGAGCAGGGCTGATAGCGCGGGGCGCAGGTCGGCGGGGTCGGCGCCTGGTGCCGCGACATAGGCCAGCAGGCGCATTTCGGCGGTGCTTTCGATGGCCAGCACGGCGGCATCGGTGACCCGTGGATCGCGGCGCAGCACCGCTTCCACCTCGCCGGGCTCGACGCGCACGCCGTTGATTTTCACCTGGCGGTCCTTGCGGGAGAGGAAGCGCAGCATGCCGTCGGGCTCGCGGCGGAAGATGTCGCCGGTGGCGAACACCCGGCAGCACGGATCGGCCGGATCGGGGTGCATGCGGCCGGGGACGAAGTCGCCATGGTGCCATTCGCCCAGCGCGAGGTGGGGGCCGCGCAGCACGAGTTCGCCCGATTGGCCGGCCGCTACCGGATGGCCCGCGTCATCGACGATGGTGGCGTCGAGGCCCGGCACCAGGTGGCCGCTCGGCAGCATGCCGGTGCAGGCGTAGTCGGGCGGGACGGGGAACATGGTGACTACGCCGCCCTCTGTGGAGGCGTAGCGGTGGAGCAGGAGCGTGGATGCGGGCAGGACTTCGCGCCAGGCCGCGAGGTCCGCCCCGGTGATGCCGGCGCCGCCGATGCGGATCAGCCGCACTTGTGCGAAGGCCGCCCGCGCGCCGGGCAGGCGCAGCAGCATGCGCAGGATCGCCGGGCCGATGGCGGCACAGGTGGCGCCGTTGTCCCGCATCAGACCGAGCAGCGCGGTGGCCCCCTCGGAGGCCAGCCTGGCCAGCAGGACCTGCCCGCCGCCGAGCAGCGGGGCGACCACCAGGCACAGGCCGGCCGAGGTGCTGGGCATGCTGGGGCCGATGCTGACGTCGGACGGACCATAGGGGTAGCCATCGGCGCAGCGGTGCAGCATGGCGGCCATGGTGAAGGCGATGCCCTTCGGCACGCCGGAACTGCCGGAGGTGAAATGGACGATCGCCGGGGCATCGGGCGGCAGTGGGGGCGGAAAGCCAGGGGTGTCGGGGGCCGCGAGGGCCGCCGCGAGATCCATGCGGGGCATGCCGGCGCAGTCCGGGCCAGCGGCGTCGGCCAGCACGGCGGCCGGACGAGCGGCGTTGAGGATGCCGGCGATGCGCGCCGTCGGGTCGAGCGGGTTCAGCACGATGCAGGTGCGCCCGGACAGCAGGCCGCCGAGCAGGCCGGCAACGCCATCGGGGGTATGCGGCACCAGCGTCGCCACCGCCGCGCCGGGCGGTATGTGTTCCGCGATGTGCCAGGCGACCCGGCGCGCCGCCCGGAGGAGGGTGCCGTAGTCCATCCGTTCAGTCCGGCTGACCAGCGCCGGTGCCGTGCCGCGTTGCGCGGCCACGGTTTCCAGTAGCGCGGCGAGCGACGGCGGGTGGGTCATTCCGGCGATCCGGCCAGCCGCGCTGTCTCGGCGCAGAGTTGCCGCCACGTCGCGTAGGACGGGGTAGCGGCGCTGAAGGTGTCGATCGCGCCGATGAACAAGCCGTCGCCCAACGCGGTGACCTGCCCGACTTCGGCGGGCGTCGCGGCATGGCGCACGCCGAGCAGCATGGCGGCCGGGCCGATGGTACGCAGGGCGGCGTGGATAGCGCGCAAGGTGGCCTCGTCGGTGCCATGGTTGGATTTGAAGACGAAGATGCGGCGGGCGCGCTTGATGTCGTCCAGCAGCTTGCGGCGGAGCAGGCGCAGGCGGGCGCAGCCGGTGGTGCGCAGGCGTTCCTCGGCCGCCGGGTCTTCCAGGCGGGTTTGCACCCAGGTGTGCGAACTCATGAAGCGGGCATCGCGCAGCTTGTATTCGGGCGGCTCGTCCTTCCACTCCAGCGTGGCGTGGGCGGGATCGCCGAAGCCCTTGAAGCGGCTGTGCAGGCCGGCGAGGAGGCGTTCCCGGTCGGTCGAGACCCAGCGCATCATGCTGATCGGCTCGATGTGGAAATGCCGCTGCACCAGGCCGAACTCGCAGTTGTCGCCCAGGCTCTCGAACTGGTCCATCAACCGTGCATCCGCGGCGGCGGCGAGATCATGCAGCGGGTAGGATGGCAGGCCGAAGCCACGCACGATCATCTCGGCGGGGCCGGTGATGCCGTGGAACAGGGCTGGCGGCAGGTGGGCCGCCCCGGTCATCCAGCGCACGCCGGTGTCCTCGGCTTCGAGGAAGCCGTCGTAGAAGGCGGGGTCCCGCGCCGGGATCGCCACGCGCCCGGTGGCACTTTCCACCGCCACCTGCAGCAGCGCGTAGCCGAGCAGGCGGTCATCATCGCCGAGGCCGATCTGGCTGGGCCGGGCCGCACGCGAGCAGAGCTGGATATCCTGCGCCGGCAGCGCGAGGGCGAACACCGCGAGGTTGCCGCGCAGTTCGGGCGCGATGCGTTGGCCGTCGACGAGGAGATGCAGGTCGGGGTCGGTGGTCAATTCAATCGTCATGCGCCGTCCTGCCTGTTGCCAGCCGCGCCCCGATTGCCGGCGAGCGGCCGTCCTGGCGGGGAATGTAGTCGATCGGGGCGCGGGCGGCCCAGCGGTTGATGGGGTGGTAGAGCACGATAAGCGGGGCTTCCTCGGCGACCAGGCGCAGCGCCGCCCGCGCGGCGTCCTGCCGCAGCGCGGGGTCGAAGCTGGCGAGGCCGCGCGCCACGATGGCATCGAGCAGCGGATTGGCGTAGCGCCCCGCGTTGCCGGCGCCGCGGCGGCTGGCGGCATCGTAGGTGGCGAGCAGGTTGGCCGCGATCATCGCGCCGTCGGACATGCTGGCGCAGCAGGAATAGAGGGCGAGCATGAATTCGCCGTGCGCCACCCGCTGGGCGTAGGCGGCGTAGGGCATGGTCTCCACCCGGGTGGGCAGCCCGGCGCGGCTCCACATCTGGGCGATCGCCTCCAGCACCTGCGGGCTGCCGGTGACGCGATCGGTGGGGCCGCGCAGCACCAGGCGCAGGCCGTTGGGGTAGCCGGCCTCGGCGAGCAGGGTGTGGCTGCGGGCGAGATCGGCGTGGGGGACGGCGATGGAGGGGTCGTGGCTGGGGGTGCCGGCCGGCACGAGTTGGCCGGCAGGGGTGACCGCGCCGGCCAGTAAATGTTCGGCAAGGGCCTCGCGCCGGATCGCCAGGGACAGCGCGAGGCGGACGCGGCGGTCACGCAGGGGGTTCTCGGCCAGGGGTTCGCCGTACGGGCCGGTGATGTCCTCGCCGCCGCTGTCGCGGGCGAAATTCGGCAGCAGGTACACCGCATTCTGGGCACCGGCCTGGGACAGCGCCATGCCGGGGCGGGCGGCCAGCACGGGGACATCGCGCGCCGCCGGGCGTTCCATCACGTCGACATCGCCGGCCAGGAGGGCGGCGGTGCGGGCGGTGTCGCTGGGGATGAAGCGCAGCGAGACGCGACGCCATACCGGGGCGGTGTCCCACCAGGCGGCGTTGCGGGCCAGTTCCAGGCGGCCGGGATCGGGGGCGGCGGCGAAGCGGAAGGGGCCGGTGCCGATAGCGTGCTCCCCGCTGTTGAAGGCTGCCGCGTCGGTCAGTCCGCAGTCGGCCGCGCGCAGGATGCCAACCGCGGCGATCTCGAACGGCAGGTCGGGCGCCGGCACCGCGGTGTGCAGGCGGATGGTGTGGGCGTCGGGCTGCTCAACCGCGGTGATCGCCACGAGGCGGGAGGCGAGGCCGCGCAGGCTGGTCTTGAGGGTGGTCGCCCGGTGATAGCTGGCCGCCACGTCAGCCGCGGTGAAGGGGGTGCCGTCATGGAAGGTGACGCCGTGGCGCAGGGCGAACTCCCAGGTGTGTTCGTCCACCGCCGTCCAGGTGGTCGCGAGCCCGGGCCGCAGGGCGCCGTCGGGGCCGAGGCGGACCAGGGGTTCGTAGATGTTGGTGAGCACGGTGCCGTCGCCGACGCCGATGAAACCGTGCGGGTCGAGCCCGGTGGGGGCGGCGGCGAGGCCCATCACCAGGGTTTCGGCGTGGGCGGTGGAGATCAGGCCCAGCAGCGCCAGCCCGGCAAGCCAACGCCGCATCAGGCCGCGCCCGGCAGTTGGCGGAGCAGGGCGGCGTGGTCGGGCTTGCCGGAGGGGGCGACGGGAACCGCGTCCACCACGAGCAGGGCCGAGGGGCGCATGTGGGGCGGCAGTGCCTCGCGCAGGGCGGTCCTGACGGTATCGAGCAGGCGCGGATCGGCGGGGGTTGCCGGCACCACGAAGCCGCACAGGCGCACCGTGCCGGGTTCCTTGCGGGCTGCCACGGCGGCGTCGGCCACGCCGGGCACGGCGCGGAGCGCGGCTTCGATGAGGGTGGGTTCCACCCGCAGGCCGTTGATCTTTACCATGCGATCGCGCCGGCCGAGCACCACCAGCACGCCGTCGGCGGTGATGCGCACGATGTCTCCGGTGAGGAAGACGCGGCGGCCCGGGTTGGAGGGATCGGCCGGGAAGCGGGCGTCATCGAGGCGGCCGGCGGCGAGATCGCCCACGGCCGCGCGGGCGGTGCGCACCATGAGTTCGCCGGGTTCGCCGGGGGGCACGGGCTGGCCGTGCTCATCGACCAGCAGCGCCTCGACGCCCTCGCCGAGGTAGCCGGCGGCGACGCGGACCGGGTCATGGGTGTCATCGGGGGGGACGCACCAGTGGGCGATGTTGGCGGCCTCGCTTTGGCTCAGGCCGTAATGCACCCGGCAGGTGGCAGGCAGCCGCGCCCGGATGGCCCGCAGGTCAGCCTGCAGCAGGGCGTCGCCGCCGATGAGCAGGGTGCGCAGGTGGACGAAGCCGGCGGTGGCGCCATCCAGGCGGGCGAGGGATTTCAGCAGCGAGGGGGTGGCCCGCAGCATGGTCACCTCGGCCTGGGCTAGCAGGCGCAGCACGCCGCCGAGGCCGATGCGGGGCAGGTCGGCGATGTGCAGGCTGGCGCCCGCCAGCAGGGCGGCGAAGCGGTTGCTCACCGCGCCCGAGGTGTCGGGCGGGCCGATCATCATTGCGCGGTCATCCGGGCTGGTGCGCAGCTTGGCCATGCGGGGAGTGATGCTGTGCAGCAGGGCGGATTGCGAGCGGGCGACGGCCTTGGGGGCGCCGGTGCTGCCGGAGGTGGAGAGGATGATGGCGGGGGCGTTGGCGCCCAGGCGCAGCGCGGTTTCGGGCAGCGGCGGCGCCGGCGTGGTGTCGGCCAGGGCCGGAGCCACCGGCACCGTGGCGAGACCGGCTGGGACCGACGTGCCGGCCGTTGCCACCAGGATGCCGGCGAGCCCGGCCGCCTCGACGATGCGGGCCAGATAGTCGGGCGGGTTCTCGGTGTTGAGCAGCAGGCAGTGCCGGCCGGCGGCGAGGCAGGCGAGGATGCCGATCAGGTAGTGCGCGTCATCGGCCAGCAGCACGCCGATGGGGCCATCGGGCAGGCGGGCCGCGATGATGGAGTGGGCGAGGCGCCGGGTTGCCAGGTCAAGCGCCGCGAAGGTCATCCGCCGCGTGCCGTCGCTGATCGCCGGATGCTCGGGCAGGCCTGCGGCCAGCAGGGCAATGTGGCCGGGCAGCGAGCGTTCGAACCAGCCGGCATCGATCGGCGGGGCGGGCCGGTCCGGCGGCGGGTCCTGATAGGGCGGCAGCGCGGCGGCCTTGATCCAGGGAAGGGTATCAGTGGGTGAAAGGCCGTGGGCGGATGACACTATTGGGGAACGGTAAGTTGTTGCCGGGTGTTACTAGCATTGAACGCCAGCGTAACTCCACTCGCGCAGCTACAGCCGGTTGCCCAGCAGCGCCTGGGCGCAGGCGTCAAGGATGGCGTCGGTGTCGAGGCCGTAGGCGGCGTAGAGGTCCGGGATGTCGCCGCTCTGGCCGAAATGGTCGGGGCCGAGGGGGATGACGCGCTGGCCGCGCACGGCGCCGAGCCAGGAGTGGCTGGCGGGGTGGCCGTCGAGGATGCTGACGATGGCGCCGCCGGGGGCGAGGGGGGCGAGGAGGGTTTCGATGTGGCTGGTGGCGGTGCGCTCGCCCTGGCGGCGGGCGCGGCCGGCGGTGAGCCAGCCGTGGTGCAGGCGGTCGGGGCTGGTGAGGGCGAGCAGGCCGGCGCCTTGTTCCTCGGCAATGAGTTCGGCGAAGGCGGCTTCGGCCTCGGGTGCGATGGGGCCCTGGTAGGCGATGGCGATGCGGGCACCTGGCGCGGGCGGCACCACCCAGTGGCCGCCGGCGATGACGGCCTCCGGGTCGAGCGCGCGGGGGTTTTGTTCGAGTTGGCGGGTGGAGAGGCGGAGCCATACCGCGGACCCGTCGGGCTGCTGCATGAAGTGCAGGGCGTGGCGCAGGAGGATCGCGAGTTCGTCGATGTGCGAGGGTTCGTAGCTGGCGAGGCGGTCCTGGCTGATGCCGATGAGGGGGGTGTTGATGGACTGGTGCTGGCCGCCCTCGGGGGCGAGGGTGAGGCCGGAGGGGGTGGAGACCAGGAGGAAGCGGGCGTCCTGGTAGCAGGCGTAGATGAGGGCATCGAGGCCGCGATTGACGAAGGGGTCATACACGGTGCCGATCGGCAGCAGGCGGGCGCCGTGCAGGCCGGGGGCGAGGCCGGCGGCGCCGAGGAGGAGGAACAGGTTCTGCTCGGCGATGCCGAGTTCGATGTGCTGGCCCTTCGGCGTCATGCCCCAGCGCTGGGCGGAGGCGAGCTTGGCGTCGCGGAAGACGTCATTGCGGGTGTGGCGGTCGAACACGCCGCGCCGGTTCACCCAGGGGCCGAGGCTGGTGGAGACGGTGACATCGGGGCTGGTGGTGAGGATATGGTTGGCGAGGTCCTTGAGATCGCCCTGGCCACGGCCGATTTCGGCCAGCATGTCGCCGAAGGCGGCCTGGGTGGACATTTTGCGGCCGTCGCTCTTGGGGCCGGGCAGCACTTCGGGCACCGGCACGATGGGGGCTTCGAGGGCGCGGCCTTCCGAGGTCAGTGGGGTGGCGAAGGGGACGGTGGCGAGGAAGCCGCGCAGTTCGTCCTCGCTGGCGGCGAGGCCCTCGAACAACTCCCACTCGTGGCCGGGGCGGATGCCCATGGCATCGCGGAAGGAGAGCATCTGCTCCTTGGACATCAGGCCGGCGTGGTTGTCCTTGTGGCCGGCGAAGGGCAGGCCCATGCCCTTGATGGTGTAGGCGATGAAGCAGGTGGGCTGGTCGCCGGCGGCGTCCGCGGCGCGGAAGGTCTCGATGAGATATTGCACATCGTGGCCGCCGAGGTTGGTCATCAGGGCGGCGAGTTCGTCATCCGAGAGGGGATCGATGATGGCACGCAGGCCGGGATCGCGGCCGAGGTCGGTCAGCAGGGTCTGGCGCCAGGCGGCACCGCCCTGGAAGGTGAGGGCGGAGTAGAGCGAGTTGGGGCAGTCATCGATCCACAGGCGCAGCGCCTCGCCGCCGGGGCGGGCGAAGGCGGCCTGGAGATGGCGGCCGTACTTCATCGTCACCACGTTCCAGCCCATGTCGCGGAACAGGCCCTCGATGCGGCCGAACAGGCGGTCCGGCACCACGGAATCGAGCGACTGGCGGTTGTAGTCGATCACCCACCAGACGTTGCGGATATCGTGCTTCCAGCCTTCGAGCAGGGCCTCGT
>CAIMWH010000297.1 GCA_903845065.1 uncultured Rhodospirillales bacterium
ACCTTCCCGGTGAAATCGGCTGGTATCGCGGCACCGACGAAATCTCCGCCTCCGACGCCGCCACCCAAATCGTCGCCAGTACCGGCGCCGTCCTCGCCGGCGGCCGTGCCGGGCTGCTACGGATGTTCGATCCGCTGGCATCAGCACCCGAGCAGTTCACCCTGCCATCCGCCTGGATCATCGACTGCAAGCCGCTGGCCCTTCCTGCGGCGCTACGTCCACTGCCGGTCGCCGTGGCGGTGGACTGGCAACGCAACTGGACGCCGATGACCGATCTCGCTGGCTCGGTCGCCAACGCGCTGCGCGCCCAACTCCAGGGCGCTGCGTCGGGCCCCGCTCGGGCGATTTCCACCCTGATCACCAATCGCGTCGCCCAGCAGCGCGACCTCGCCTTCGCCGGGCTCTACTGGGCGCAGGCCGACGCCCTCGCCCGCGCAGCCAAGTGGCAGGCGTTTCTCGAGGCCGGGCCGCGGGTCTTCGAGATCACCACCGATCGCTACCTCGGTCAGATCGAATGCGGCGATATCGGCCGTGTCGCCTATCCCGCCTTCGGACTCGACGCCGGCGTCCGCTGTGTCGTCGTCGGTTGGCGCGAGGCCCTCGGCGCGCGGCGGCTCAACCTCATCCTCGTCACCCTGCCGGAGGTCTAGCCATGGCCGGAGCATTTTTGTGGGACGACAAGGTGGTCAAAGCGGCCAGCTTGACGGCTGTTGTCGGCACGCCCGTCGCCTCCATGCCCTTGTCGAACCTGCTCGATCCCCAGCCGCGGCTCCGCGCCCGTCTGCTCGGCAGCGCCGCCGGCGTGCTGGTCGACTTCGGTGCCGACACCGCCATCGAGGCCGCAGCGCTGATCTCCACCACTCTGCCAAGCGACGCCACCGTTCGCTGGCGTATCGGGCCGGCAGAGGCCCTGGTGGAGGCCACGCCGTTGTTCGACCTGCGCTTTGACACCGGCAGCATCACCCCGCCGCCCGGCTACACCTTCCGCCGTGCCTCGACCGGCTGGTGTTTCGACGCCACCGGCGCCCTGGTGGCGGTAGCGATCGACACCCCCCGCTACGACCACGACCCGATCACGCTGGCCAGCCTCGGCCTGCTGATGGAGGAGGCGCGCACCAACAGCATCCGCAACCCGCGCTTCGAGGGTGCCGCCGCCGGCACGCCAGGTACCGCGCCGACCTATATGAGCGGCCTGAACGGTTCCGGCCTGACCGGCAGCATTGTTGGGACGGGCACCACAGCGGGCGTCCCTTACATCGACGTCCGCCTCCAAGGCACTGCGAGCAGCATTGGCGCGACGATGAACTTCGAGACATCGTCAGGCATCGCTGCGGCGCAGGGGCAGGCTTGGTCGCTCTCGGCGTTCGTCGCCGTGGTCGGTGGCTCGCTGGCCAACATCTCCAGCACCATTCTGGCGACCAACGAATACACCGGAGCCCTGGCCTATGTCGGGTCCAGCATCGTGTCCGGTGCCCTCGGCGTGGACAGTCTCTTGCGCCGCTTCATGGTCACCGGGACGGTCGCCGGCGCCACCGTCGCCAGCATCATGCCCTATCTCAAGCTCAACTTCGCATCGGGCGCGACGATCGACGTGACGCTGCGGGTCGGGCTGCCGCAGATGGAACTGGGCGCCTTTGCCACCAGCCCGATCATGCCCAGCGTCGGCGCCCCGGCCGCCACCACCCGCGCCGTCGACCAGCAATGGATCGCCGGCATGGCGATCGACGGCGCCGCTGGCATGTCCGTGCTGGTCGACTTCACCGGTTCGACCGGCGGGGTCGGTGTCATCGTCCCCTGGTCGTTCACCCCGGCGACGACCGCCTTCTCGGATTCGGTCTATCTCACGCAATCCGGCGTGTTCGCCAACATCGGCGTCACCCTGCTCGACAGCATCCATGGCAACTATTCCGCGCCGCCCTCGCTGTCGGCAACCGAAGGGGTGGCAAACCGCGCGGTGGCCACGTTCGGCCCTTCCGGCATCACCCTGACCTGCAACGCCGCCACCCCGGTCACCCGCTCGCCAGTGCCGACCTTCGCCGGCATTCTGACGGCCATGGGATTGGGCGGCGGCTCATGGGGCGGCGCGCCAGGCACCGCGTCAGGCCGGAGCACCATCCGCCGCATCGCCTTCTATGCCCGGCAGCTGACCACCGGCCAAGCCAAGGCACTGGCCTCCACCGGCAGTTCGCTCGACGCCACCGTGCTGACCCACGACAGCGGCATCCTCGCCGCCGCGACCAGCGACGCCGCCAACGGCAATATCGTCCTGCTGCGCTCGTCAGCCGCAACCGGGCGCTACATCCAGATCGACGTCGCGGCGCCGTCCGCCAGTATCATTGATCTCGGACGGTTGGTCGCCGGCCCGCTGTGGCGGGTCAGCCGGGCCATGGCCTATGGCGTCACCGAGGGGCGGTTGATGCTCGACCGCCGTGACCGCAACCCGCTGACCGGGGCCGAGTTCCCGGTGCCGGCCCTGGCCAACCCGCGCATCGCTCGCTTCAGCCTGCCGCTGCTCACCAACACCGAGATCCGCGCCCAGCACCGCACCATGGTGGCCTCCCTCGGCGCCGGCGGCGACGCCTTGTGGATCCCGGATACCGGTCTGACGCTGAGCGAACTCAATCTCCGCTGTCTGTGGGGCGCGATTGCCGCCTCCGGCGATGAGGCGGCCGCGGTAAGGGACCACCCCGCCACCAGCAGCCGCAGTTTCCGGATCGTCGAACGTCTTTAGGAGAACCCCATGCCCAATGCCGAGGAAGTCGCACGGCAGATCGCCGTGCACGAGGCGGTCTGCGCCGAACGCTGGAAGCAGACCAACACGCGCCTGTCGCGCATCGAGATCGTGCTGGGCGTCATCGTCCTGCTGCTACTCGTCGGCGAGGGGTCGGTGATCGATGTGCTGAAGAGAGTGTTGGGTTGAGCGCCTAGTCCGTCAGGTCAAGAGAACTCACCTCGATCGCGATGGCAGCCAGGGGCAAAGGCAGCCGGCGCGACGAGGGCACTGGGGCATCTCCTCCCATCCTTCCTATCAATTCGCAGGCTTTTGCAGGGTCATCGAACTATCGATCACGACCGTTCACGTCAACACGCCGACGCTGGGCGGACGCAGTCAACAGCGAGTCAGCCACGGACAGGATCCGTTCCCGCCAGGCCAGGTTCGCGAGCCACCTCTCCGGAATGGCGCGCGCTCCGTAGACGGCTCCGGCGAGTTGCCCGGTCACCGCTCCGACGGTGTCCGCGTCATCGCCGAGGTTCACCGCCAGCACGACCGCATCTTCGAAGCTGTCTGTCTGTTCGACTGACCACAAGGCCGCGGCGAGTGTGTGGATCACGTAGCCGGTTGAGTGAATGCGTGCGCGCGGTTGCCGACGCCATTTCCCGGCCGCTACGGTCCGCATGTCTTTGTGGCCTTCGAACGCGCTGGGCGCCAGCAACGATGCTTTTGGCTCGCCCAAGATGGCGCGGCGCAGCAGGTCGGCAAACCACACACAGGCTTCGACCGCTTGCGGGGCGCCATGCGTTGTGCGGCTCTGCTCGGCCGCGATACGCTGGACCTCCTCTGGCTTATGCAACGCGACTAGCGCCACTGGCGACAGGCGCATCAGCGAGCCGTTGCCGGCGGACTCCTCGTTGGTCGCCCCGGCGAATGGATTGCCATCCTGGCGATAGCGGGAGAGCGCCTCCGCTGTCGTGATACCAATATCGAAGCATTTTCCATTGCAAGAATATTCGCCTTTCGTCCGCCACCGCACAAACCGGTCCATCAGGTCGGTCGCGTCGAAAAGCGGATGGGCAATGAGGCTGTCGGCAAGGGCCAATGCCATACTGGTGTCGTCGGTCCATTGTCCGGCTTTGAGGTTGAAAGGTCCGCCGCCAGTCATCTCTGTCTGATTCGGATAGCTATCACGCGGCTGGAATTCGATGGTCGTGCCGAGCGCGTCGCCGACCGCCAGCCCAAGCAGCGCACCGCGTGCGCGGTCAATCACATCAGCCGCTGTGTTCGTATTCCTGGCGGTCGAAATCGCCTGGCCGGGCGGCCGGACACGGCGAACATATCGTTCCTGTTCCTCGGTCTCGATCGCGCCCGGCCGTGCTTTGCGGACCACCGCGATGGCCTCGCCCGCGGACACACCAAGCTCGATCAGCAATCGCGCCGCGATCGTCCCGGTGCGGCCGAGGCCACCGCGGCAGTGCAGCAAAACCCTGCGCCCGGCGGCGAGGACGGATCGTAAGTCCGGTCCAGCAACGCCCCATCCCATTTCGAAGGATGCTTCCGGAACGCTGACATCGACGATTGGCAAATGGTACCACGCCATGCCGCGTTGCCGAACGGCGGCGCCGAGGCCACCCACCTTGTAGCGGGCAAGTTCGTGTTCCTCCATCAACGTCACCACAGCGACCGCGCCCCAGGCCCGGATTCTATCCAGGTCCAGGCCAAGGTCGCGGGACCAGTGGCCACTGACGGAATCACTCTGCTGTTTTCCGGGGCAAAACGTCATGCCGATCTGGCCGCCGCTGGGTGTGGCGACGGCGTCGATCCGCAGCGGGTGGGTGATGCTTGTCTTGATCATGAAGATTACCCCGGTATCGCGCGGTCCCGCGCTCGTGGTCGCGGTGCGCGTCGTGATGTGCTGCGGATGCTTGACGCCAGGAGGCTCGGGTCGCGCACTCAAGCGCCAGCCACTTGATTTGTGCGATCTAAAAGTCGTCCGGATCGTAGACCGGCTCGACCAGTCCGAGCGCCCGAAGCTTCGCCCAACTCGTGGTCCGATTGGCCGCCTTCGGCCAACGCAACAGCAAAAGATCACGGAGCAGAGCGACAAAGTGTTG
>CAIMWH010000298.1 GCA_903845065.1 uncultured Rhodospirillales bacterium
CATCAGGGCCTCTTACTTAAACGGATGGGGTCAAGGGGGTTACCCCCTTGTGGGGTCGAGGGGCAAAGCCCCCGCCTTACTTCCTCCCCCCCCTCACCCCGCCGCGAAGGTGTTGCGCAGGGTGCCGATGCCGTCGATGGCGATTTCCACCACGGCGCCCGGGCGCATCGGCGTCGGGCCGGTCGAGGTGCCACAAGTAATAAGGTCGCCTGGGTGGAGCGTCATTTCGCGTGACAGCAGGCTGACAATCCGTAGCGGCGATAGGATCATGTCGCTCACCGGATAGTTCTGCCGTTCCCGCCCATTGAGCAGCGATCGCACCCGCAGCGAGCGCCAGTCGAGTCCGGTGGCGATACACGGCCCCACCGGCCCGAACTCGTCGCATCCCTTGGCCCGTGCCCACTGCTCGAACCCCGGGAACTCCCCGAACAGGCCCACGGCGGTGATGTCGTTGACACAGGTAAAGCCGAAAATCGCCGCCTCGGCCGCGTCCTCGTCGAGGTCCTTGCAGCGCCGCCCGATCACCACGCCAAGCTCGCCTTCCAGCACCACCCGCCCGGCGTATCCGATCGGCGGGGTGAAACTGTCCTCATGCCCGATGATGGAACTGGTCGCCTTGAGGAAGTGCAGCGGATAGTCCGGGATGGCGAAATTCTGCGCCGTCGCCACCGCGTGGAAGTTGTTCCACAGCCCAATGAACTTCCCCGGCCGCACCGGCGCCAGCAGCCGCACCGCGGCAAGATCGAGCACCACCCCGGTTTCCACCGCCCCGGCGAACATGTCGCCACTGTGCACCCGCACCACCGCCCCATCGAGCGTGCCGAACCCCTCCGCCTCGCCCTGCGCGAACCGCACCCACTGCGTCATGCCCGTCATTCCTCCGCCGGCCGCCACCACAAGTCGCCCACCACCGCGCCGAGCACCAGCAGGCCGCCGGCGCAGCTTACCAGCGACGGCACCTCCCCGAATGCCAACCACACCATCGCCGGCGCAAGCGGTATTTCCAGATTGCCGATCAAAGCCGTCCGCGGCGGCGAGATCAGCCTGGACCCCAACGTGAGCAGCAACAGCCCAAGCCCGAACTGGGTGATGCCAAACAGCGCCAGCCAAACGAACGCCACCCCGCCAGGCGCCAGCGGCGACGCCACCGGCAACACCAGCACAGCACTGCCGAACGCCGACAGTGCCGCCGCCGGCAGCATCGGCGTGTCCCTGTTCCGCCGCACCAGCACCATGAACATCGCCATCAGCAGCGTCATCGCCAACGCCAGCAGGTCGCCGAACAAATGCCCTTCGCTGGCCGCCGCCCCGAACATCACCACCACCCCCAGCAACGCCACCCCGCTCGCCGCCAGCGTCACCCGGCTTTCCCGCGAGCCCAGCCACACCCACCCGATCGCCGCCGTCAGGAACGGCGCCGTGGCATAGATCACCGTCACATCGGCCACCGTGCTGCGCCGCAGGGCATTGATGAAACACACCGTCGCCACCGCCGAGCACGCCGCCACCAGCGATGTGACGCCCCAGCGCTCGCGCATGCCCTTCAGCGCCGCCGCCCCGCCACCGCTGGCCCACACATACCCCGCGATGAACAACCCGCCGAAAATCCCGCGCCAGAACAGCACCGTCCACGAATCTACATGGATCAGCCGGGTAAAGAACCCCGCCGTGCTGAACGCGGCCGCGGACGCCAGGATCAACACCACGCCCCACCAGTTGTTTCCGCGCGCCGCCCCCATCGCCCACCCCAATGTTCTGGTATTGTTCTTTCGATAACAGGTGCCACAATGGATTGCAACGCGCCCATTCTGCCGCCACCATCCCGCCCTCATTCCCGGGAGCCCCGCCATGCGACACCCCCGCCTCGCCACCCCGCTGCTCGCATTCGCAGCCGCCCTCGCCTTCGCGCCCGCCGCCATGGCACAGACCAAGGACGCCCTGGTGGTCGATCTCCCCGGCGATGTCGCCACCATGGACCCCCACCTCCAATGGGACACCGACAGCTACAGCGTCTATCGCAACCTGTTCGACAACCTCGTCACCCGAGACACCGCCGGCAGGATCGTCCCCCAGATCGCCACCGCCTGGCGCTACACCGATGACACCACCATCGTGTTCGATCTCCGCTCCGACATCCTCTTCCACGACGGCAGCAAACTCACCCCGGAGGACGTCGCCTTCAGCGTCCGCCGCATCATCAACCCCGCTTTCAAGAGCCCCCAACTCTCCCAGTTCGACCAGATCACCAGCGCCGACGTCACCGGCCCCGCCCAGATCACCCTGCACACCAAAACCCCCTACCCCGCCCTGATGGCGCAGCTGGTGAAGCTCTCCATCGTGCCGAAGGCCTACGTCGAACGCGTGGGCGACCAGGCCTTCAACCAGCAGGTCATCGGCAGCGGCCCGTACAAGCTGAAATCCTGGCAGCGCGGCGTGCAGTCCAACCTCGAAGCCAATGACGCCCACTGGCACGGCAAGCCCGCCTTCCACACCGTCACCTTCCGCGCCGTGCCCGACATCCCCACCCGCATCGCGGACCTGCGCACCGGCCGCGCCGACATCACCCGTGGCCTGACGCCTGACGACGCGGACGCCCTCAAGTCCGAGAAATCCCTGCAAATCCTGCCGGTGCCCACCGAACGCATCGCCTACATGTTTGTCAACGCCTTGGCCGGCCCCACCAAGGACAAGCGGGTGCGCCAGGCCATCGCCATGGCGGTCGATCGCGACACCATCATCAGCGCCCTCCAGCAAGGCTACGCCAAACCCGCCAATATCGTGCTCACCCCCGCCAACTTCGGCTACATCGCCGATATCCCCGGCTGGCCGCATGATCCCGCCCGCGCCCGCGCTTTGCTGAAGGAGGCCGGGGCCGAGGGCGCCACCATCCAGTTCCTCACCTCCCCCGCCTATGACCGCCGGCTCAACGAGGCCGTCCAGCAGATGCTCGGCGAGGTCGGCCTCAAGGTCGAGATCGTCATGCTCGATCAGCCCACCTACCTCCGCCGCCGCCAGGGCACCCCCGAGGAAGCCGGCGCCCTCAGCCAGGGCCGCTGGTCCTGCGCCTGCCAGGACGCCGACGGCGTGATCTTCCCGCTCTTCCGCACCGGCTCCATCTGGTCGAAATTCAACAACCCCGAGTTCGACGCCGCGGTAGACGCCGCCCGCACCGTGCTCGACGAAACCAAACGCCTCGCCCATTACCGCCGCGCCTTCGAAATCCTGCGCGACGAAGTGCCCGGTATCGGCCTATTCCAGGACTACGCGATCTACCTCGCCCGCAAGGAACTGAAATGGACTCCCACCGCCAACGAGGCGTTCTTCATCACCGACATGAAATGGCAGCCGTGACGCTCCCCCCGCAGGCATGAAACGCCACATCGCCGGCCGCATCGGCCAGGCCCTGGTCGCCAGTTTCGGCGTGCTGACGATCGTCTTCTTCGTCATGCGCCTGTCCGGTGACCCGACGCTGCTGCTGGTGCCCGAAGGTGCCAGCGCCGAGCAGATCGCCGCCCTGCGCCACGCCCTGGGCTTCGATCGCCCGCTGCTGGTGCAGTACGGCGCCTATCTGCTCGATCTCGCCCGCTTCGACCTCGGCGAAAGCCTGGTCCAACGCGCCCCGGTCGCCGGCATCGTCGCCGAACGCATCCCCTACACCGTGGCCCTGGCCGGCGGCGCCCTCGTGGTGGCGCTCGGCATCGGCATCCCCGCCGGCATCGCCATGGCGGTGTGGCGCGGCTCGCTGCTCGAACGTGCGCTGGCCGGCTTCGTGCTGGCCGGCCAAAGCCTGCCCACCTTCTGGTCCGGCATCCTGATGATCCTCTATTTCGGCGTCTATCTCGGCTGGCTCCCCACCTCCGGCGCCGACAGCCTGGCCTCCCTGGTGATGCCCTCCATCGCGCTCGGCGCCCTCACCATGTCCACCTTTGCGCGGATGACCCGCATCGCCGTGCTCGATGAACTCTCGCGTGACTACGTCCCCGCCGCCCGCGCCCGCGGCCTCTCGCTCGGCTCGGCGGTCTGGCGCCACGTACTGCGCAACGCCGCCATCCCGGTGGTCACCATCGCCGCCCTCGAAGTCGGCAACCTGCTCGCCGGCGCGGTCATCGTCGAAACCGTGTTCGCCTGGCCCGGCATCGGCCAACTCGCCATCCAGTCCATCGCCGCGCGAGACTTCCTCATCGTCCAATCCGTCGTGCTGTTCGTCTCCATCGTCTATATCGGCATGAACCTCCTGGCCGACCTCGCTTACGCGCTCATCGACCCCCGTATTCGGCTCGCCCGATGACCCGCATCTCCCCCGGCATGACGCTGATCCTGGCCCTCCTCGCCGCCTTCATCCTTGCCGCCATCGGCGCCGACCTGCTGGCCACCCACGATCCGCTGCGCCAGTCCCTCCTCCTCCGCCTGCGCCCCCCCGGCACCGCCACCGCCACCGCGCAATACCTCCTCGGCACTGATGATCTCGGGCGAGACCTGCTCTCCCGCATCCTCTACGGCGCCCGCGCCTCCCTCCTGGTCGCCGCCCTCTCGGTCTCGGTCTCCCTCGTCGTCGGCACCGCCCTCGGCCTGCTCGCCGGCTGGTTCCGCGGCTGGACCGCCGTGTTCATCATGCGCTTCGTCGATACCATGCTGAGCATCCCCGCCATCCTGCTCGCGGTGCTGACGGTCGCCGTCCTCGGCCCGGGATTCCTGAAACTGGTGATGGTGCTCGGCCTCACCCGCTGGCCGCGCTACACCCGCGTCGCCTACGCCCAGACCCTCCAGGTCGCGACGCTGCCCTACATCCGCGCCGCCGAAATGGCCGGCTGCTCGGCGCCCCGCCTGCTGCTGCGCCACGTGCTGCCCAACATCGCCGGCCCGCTGATGGTGGTCGCCACCAGCGAATTCGGCCTGATGATCCTCTTCGAGGCCGGCCTCTCCTTCCTCGGCCTCGGCATCCAGCCGCCCTACCCAAGCTGGGGCAGCATCATGAGCGCCGGCCGCCAATACGTCACCCGCGCCTGGTGGCTCACCGTCTTCCCTGGCGCCTGCCTCTTCGTCCTCGTCCTCTGCGTCAACGTTTTTGGCGACTGGCTGCGCGATCGCGTCGACCCACGCTCACGGGGGCGGGGATGAGGAAGGTAAGATCAACCACAGAGACAC
>CAIMWH010000299.1 GCA_903845065.1 uncultured Rhodospirillales bacterium
CCTGCTCCTCCTGGTTGAGCTGGGAGTGCGTCGTGCTGGCCGGATGGATCGCCAGGCTCCGAGCGTCACCGATGTTGGCGACATGGTAGAACATCTTCAGCGCATCGATGAAGCGCTTGCCGGCTTCCACGCCGCCCTTGAGTTCGAAGCCGCACAGCCCGCCCTGCCCGGTGGCGAGGTATTTCGCGGTCCACTCGGCGTTCTTGCCGGTCAGCGTGGAGGGGTGGATCACCCGGGTCACCGCCGGATGGGTACCAAGGTAGTCCGCCACTGCGCGGGCGTTGGCGCAGTGGGCCCGCATGCGCAGCGCCAGCGTCTCCAGGCCCTGGATGAACATGAAGGCGTTGAACGGGCTGAGCGCGGCGCCGAGATCGCGCAGCAGGGTGACGCGCGCCTTGATGATGTAGGCGATCGGGCCGAGCCCCTTCACCGCCTGGGACCACACCGCCCCGTGGTAGGACGGATCGGGCGTGTTGAGCAGCGGCTGGCGGGCGGGGTGGGCCTCCCAGTCGAAATTGCCGCCATCGATGATGATGCCGCCGATGGAGGTGCCGTGGCCGCCGATGAACTTGGTCAGCGAATGCACGACAATGGCCGCGCCATGACCGAACGGGCGCACCAGCAGCGGGGCCGCGGTGTTGTCCATGATGAGCGGAATCCCGAGCGGCCGGCCGATGGCGGCGACCTCGGCGATGGGGAACACCCGCAGCTTTGGGTTGGGCAGGGTTTCGGCATAGTAGGCACGGGTCTTGTCGTCGGTGGCCCGCGCGAAGGCCTCCGGGTCGGCCGGATCGACAAAGCGAACCTCGATGCCCTGGTCCTTCAGTGTGTTGGCAAACAGGTTCCAGGTGCCGCCGTAAAGGTCGGTCGAGGCGACGATATTGTCCCCGGCGCGCGCCAGGTTCTGCACCGAATAGGCCGAGGCGGCCTGGCCCGAGGCCACCGCGAGCGCCGCCACGCCCCCTTCAAGGGCGGCCACGCGCTGCTCCAGCACGTCGGTCGTCGGGTTCATCAGGCGGGTGTAGATGTTGCCCAACTCCTTGAGCGCAAACAGGTTCGAGGCATGCTCGGTGCTGTTGAACTGATAGGAGCTGGTTTGATAGATCGGCACCGCGACGGCTGTGGTGGCGGAGTCACGGCGCCAGCCGGCATGCAGCGCGATGGTCTCGGGGTGTTTGCTGTGCATCAGAGCCTCCTTCGGTGGTGTCCGGCTTGAAGCCGATTTCACATTTTCAGGCAAGGGTTAACAATAATCACGTAATTCATTCGTGATAAGCCTCTGCGGGGTCATGCTGCCCTATCCCGGCGCTTTCGAGAATGATTTCCTGCGCCACCGCTCCGGCCCTTGCGTCAGCGGCAGTTTCGCTGCTTCCTGGGGCCGTCGCGGAGGATGTGCGCATGTCGATTTTCGATGTCACCAGCCAGACGAGTTACGCCACCGTCTCGGCCGCCATTCTCGCCGCTGCGCCGGGAGACGTGATCCAGCTTTCGCCCGGCACCTACAGCGAGAACTTCCCCAAGATCCACGACCTCACCATCGAGGGCGTCGGCGGCATGGCGTATCTCACCCCGGCGCTGACGGTGAACCCGCAGCCAGGTGATCCGGTCTATCAGATGCCCAGCAACGGCCAGGGCGTGCTGGTGACCGAAGGCGCCACGGTGCTGGATCATCTCGACATCAGCGGCGCCGTGGTGCCCGACGGCAATGGCGCCGGGGTGCGCTACGAAACCGGCAGCCTGATGATCAGCAATTCCCACATCCACGGCAACCAGGACGGGCTGCTCGCCAACCCCAACGCCGGTGCGGACATCTGGATCGACAGTTCGGAATTCGACCACAATGGCGCCGAGGACGGCCAGACCCACAACATCTACGTCAACCAGATCGGCACCCTGACGATCACCAACTCCTACTTCCATGACGCCCTCGGCGGCCACGAAATCAAGAGCCGGGCGGCCAACACCATCATCACCAACACCCGGATCCAGGACGGCCCGACGTCGGACAGCAACTACGCGGTGGACCTGCCGGAGGGCGGCATCGCGCTGATCGCACATGATGTGATCGAGAAGGGCGCGAGCGATGCCAACTGGTTCGTCATCCATTTCGGCGGCGAGATCGGTCCCGCGACGCCGGACTGGAGCCTGTCGATCACTGGGCTGACGGTGGTGAACCACTATCCGCCGCCCAATGCCGAACAGGGCTTCGTGTTCGACCAGGCGGTGCTGCCGTCGGGCGTGCTGGTGGAACCCACCATCACCTACTCGATTTTCTTCGGTTTCACCGCGCCGCAACTGCTGGCCGGCGCCGATGTGAACGGCACGCTGGTGCCGGGCAGCGATTTCGGCCCCACCAACAGCTTCGCCGGGCTCGACAGTGCCCCGGCGCTCGACACATCCTCGCAGTTCGATGTGCCGGCGCCGGGGTTGAGCCTGGTCGCCTTCGCGGCCCTGGCAATCGCGCGGTTCAGGAAGCGGCGGGCTTCCTGATCGGCGGCAGGATGTCCGTCGGCAGCGGGCAGACGTAGGGGTTGGCATCGGTGCGCGCGGCGTAGTCGGCCTTGGCCGCCTCGATCAACGCAGGGTTGAGCAGCGTCTCCACCGCGGTGGCCGCCATCACTTTCGCGACGTGGATCATGCCCTTGTGGCCGATCGAGGACTTCGATTGGGCCGTCAACTGCCAGGAATGGCCGGGCGTGCCGATGGCGTAGGTGGCGCCGCGGGCCTGCACGGTGGGCACCACCCAGGACACATCGCCCACGTCGGTCGAGCCCATCATCGGCGCGCCCACCGCATCGATCGGCACGATCTCGTCGCACAGCGGGGTGTTCTGCTTCACTTTCATGCCGACGCGGCGATAGGCCGATTTGATATCCTCGGGCGACAGGGTGGCCTGGAACTTCGCCGCCAGCGCGCGATCCTCGTCATCGAAGTCGGGCGGGCCGAGGCGGGTGAGCGCGCCGTACATCGCCTTTTCCAGCGGGGTGTTGCCCAGCAGGTTGGAGACCGCCGAGATCACCTTCCACGTCATCGTGGTCTCGGTCATCAGGGCCGCGCCCTCGGCGACCTTCTTCACCCGCTCGATCAGCGGCCAGAGTTCAGTGAGATCGCGGGCGCGAATGGCATAGCGCACCTTGGCGGTGGCCTGCACCACGTTGGGGGCGACGCCGCCGGTATCGAGCACCGCGTAATGGATGCGCGCGTCGGACGGCATGTGTTCGCGCATATAGTTCACGCCGACATTCATCAGTTCCACCGCATCGAGCGCAGAGCGCCCGAGATGCGGCGAGGCGGCGGCGTGCGAGGCGCGGCCGACGAAGGAGAAGTCGATTCGGGTGTTAGCCAGGCTCATCGCGTCATTCACGCCGGAGAAGCCGGCGGGGTGCCAGGAAATCGCGATGTCGACGTCCTTGAAGCAACCCTCACGCACCATGAAGGATTTCGCCGCCCCGCCCTCTTCGGCCGGGCAGCCGTAGTAGCGCACGCGGCCCTTGAGGCCGTTCTCGGCCAGCCAGTCCTTCACCGCGGCGGCAGCCATCAGCGATGCCGAGCCGAGCAGATTGTGGCCGCAGCCATGGCCCATGCCGTCGCCGGCGAGCGGCTTGGGCTCCGGCAGCCCGGCTTCCTGGCTCAGGCCGGGCAGCGCGTCATATTCGCCGAGGATGGCGATCACTGGGCCGTCCTCGCCCGCCTCGCCCATGATGGCGGTGGGGATGCCGGCGAGATCGGTGCAGACGCGGAAGCCCTCGGCCTCCAGCATCGCCTTGTGCTCGGCGGTGGATTTGTATTCGTTGTAGGCGATCTCGGGCATGCCCCAGATACGGTCGGCGAGCCCGACATAGGCCTCGCGCCGCGCATCAACGTGATGCCAGATCTTCTCTTCGTTATGCATGGGTGGTCCCCCGGTGTGAATCTGAACCTAAGCGGATAGAAGTTTTTTGCTTCTTTTTTTCAAAAAAGAAGGCCTTCCTTTCGGGAAAAAGAAGCAAAAGCCCCTCATTCCTGTGTGGCATGCAGTGCGGCCGAAAGGATGGGCGCCGCGGCGGCGGACATGCGTTCGCCATCATGGGCGACACCGGCGACATCGACGATGGTCCAGCCGCACATGATGTGGCGCCGGGCGGCAACCGCACGGGCATTGGCGATGTAGCGGTGGGCACGCTCGTAACGCGTGGCCCCCTGCGCCATCGCCGGGGCGTCCTTGGGGAAATGTTCGGATGCGGTGTCAATATCGGCGGTGCCGGCCATCACGGTGAGGCGGAACTTCAGCATCGCGTCCAGAGCAGCGGCATCGAGGCCGGTGGCGCCGAGGCCGAAGGGGAAGACGATATCGAGATCGGGCATGGCGTAGGTGCCGGCGTTGGCGCTGATCGCTGCCGCGACACCATCGCGGAAGCCGAGCGACATCGCGCGGTGGACGAACTGTCCGCCGGCGGAGTGGCCGAATTGGCCGAAGCGGGCGCGGCGCGTCACCCCGGCGGCGCGCAGGGCGGAGAACACGCGGCCAGGCACGCCGTAGGTCCATTGCTCGCGCGGGTTGGCCTGACCCTGCGTGGTCTCGCGGTTGCCGTAGTTGTACCAGTGGGCGCCAGGGAAATCCTTGGCCGGGAATTCGGGGGCGATCACCAGCACGTCGGCCTCATCCACCAGCGGCAGCCAGAAATCCCGATAGTCCCCGCCGTTGCGATTGACGCCGTGGTGCACGAACAGCACCGGCGTTTTGACGGTTACTGCGCGCGGCACGGCGCTGCGCAGGATGATGGTGCGGCCGGGCAGGTTGGGGTCCTGCCACGGAACGTCATTGGCGCCGGGGCGGGCGACGAGGGTGGTGAAGTCGGTCATGCGATCTCCGGCAAACACTGGGCAGCACATTAGAGGCAAGATGAGGCGGTTTGCCCAGGGGTGCGGACGACGGCACGGTTGCACCCGCGCGGTCCCCCGCTACCATGGCGGCAAAATCGGGGAGAGAACCGCCATGGCCCGCCGTCTGATCGATATTTCGAGTGCACTGCGCGCCGGCATCGCCAGCGACCCGCCGCGCATGCTGCCGCAGATCGAGTATGTCGATCACCACCAGTCCGCCCCCGGGATCGCCGAGTTCTTCGGCATTGCGGTGGACCAGCTCCCCGATGGCGAATACGCCGCCGTCGAGCGGGTCAATATCAGCACCCATAACGGTACCCACATGGATGCGCCGTATCACTTCTTCAGCACCATGAACCACGCCATCAAGCCGGGCGGCGAGCCGTCCTGGCGGATCGACGAGGTGCCGCTGGAATGGTGCTTCCAGCCTGGTGTGAAACTCGATTTCCGCCATTTCGAGGATGGCTACGTCGCTACCCCCGGCGATGTGCAGGCCGAGTTGAAGCGCATCGGCCACACCCTGCGCCCGCTCGAGATCGTGGTGGTGAACACCCGGGCCGGCGCCCGCTACGGGCAGGACGACTACGTCGATTCCGGTTGCGGCATGGGCAAGGCGGCGACGTTGTGGATGCTCGAACAGGGCATCCGCCTGGTCGGGATCGATGGCTGGTCCTGGGATGCGCCGTTCTCCCATACCAAGCGGCGGGTGGATGCCACCGGCGATGCGAGCCTGATCTGGGAGGGCCATCGCGCCGGGCGCGAGATCGGCTACAGCCATATGGAGAAGCTCAACAACCTGGAGGCCCTGCCGGCCGACGGGTTCGAGATCGTCGCCTTCCCGGTGAAGGTCCATCGCGCCTCGGCGGGCTGGGCGCGCGCCGTCGCCATCATCAACGAATAGGCGCATGACCCACAATCACGGCAAATGGGGCTGCGCCTGCTGGGGCGCGGATGACCAGATCGGGGCCGCCAACCTCATCACCCCGGAAAAGCGGATGGCCGCGCTGCGCAGCATCGAGAGCCCGCGCATCTTCGACCTTTCGCACACCACAAGCGCCGATGCGCCGTTCCTGCGCCCCAACCAGCCGCCGTTCCTGCTGATGATGTGGTCTACCTGGCGGGACGCCATCCGCCGCCGGCGCGGCATCGGCATGACCAACGACGCCGGCTCCAATGTGGAGCGGGTGGAGATGACGATGCATGTCGGCACCCATATCGACGCCCTCGGCCATGTCTCGAAGGGAGACCGGCTCTACAACAACCTCGATGCAGCCGAGACCCTGGGCGACTGGGGGCTCAATCGGCTCGGCATCGAGCAGGCGCCTCCGATGATCACCCGAGGCGTGCTGCTCGATGTCGCGGGGATCGACGGCGGGGAGCATCTCGAAGCCGGCCGCGTCATCACGCCGGCCGATCTTGAAGCCGCCGTGGCGCGGGCGGGCGTGAGCCTGGAACCGGGCGATATCGTGCTGATCCGCACCGGCTGGGGCCGCTACTACGGCACCGACAACGCGCGCTACCTAGTGGGCGAACCTGGGATCGACGTGCCCGGTGCCCAATGGCTCACCGGCCAGGGCGTCACCGCAATCGGCTGCGACAACATGGCCGTCGAGGTGCTGCCCAACCCGGATCACGCCAAGGCGCTGCCGGTTCACCAGCACGCGCTGGCCGAGGCCGGGGCGTATCTGATCGAGAATCTCGCCCTCGACGAATTGGCGGCGGCAGGGGCCACCACCTTCTGCCTCGTCATTGTGGCGCCGAAAATCCGTGGCGCGACCGGGGCGCCGGTGCGGCCGATCGCCATGATCTAGGCGCGATATCTGGACAGCATGCGTATTCACGGGCATCTGCCACGCAGCACAAGGAGACCCCGCCATGGCCCAGTATCTCAAGCGCGGCCGCGACGCCGAAACCGTCGCCGAGGATGACGCCCGCATCCGCGCCACCGTCGAAGGCATCCTCGCCGATATCGGCGCGCGCGGCGACGTCGCGGTGCGCGAGATGTCAGAGAAGTTCGATAACTGGTCCCGCGATGACTACCGGCTGACCGACGCCGAGATCCAGGACTGCCTGAGCCAGCTTTCCGCGCGCGATATCGCGGACATCAAGTTTGCCCAGGCCCAGGTGAAGAATTTCGCCGAGCATCAGCGCGCCTCGATGCAGGATATCGAGGTGGAGACGGTGCCCGGCGTGGTGCTGGGCCACAAGCACATCCCGGTGCAGTCGGTCGGTTGCTACGTGCCGGGCGGCAAGTATCCGCTGCTGGCCTCGGCCCATATGTCGGTGGTGACGGCCAAGGTGGCCGGCGTGCCACGCATCATCACCTGCGCGCCGCCCTTCAACGGCAGGCCGGCGCCGGCCATCGTGGCGGCCCAGCATCTGGCCGGCGCGGACGTGATCTACTGCCTCGGCGGCATCCAGGCGGTGGGGGCGATGGCGCTGGGCACCCAGAGCATCGAGCCGATCGACATGCTGGTGGGCCCCGGCAATGCCTTCGTCGCCGAAGCCAAGCGGCAGCTCTATGGGCGCGTCGGGATCGACCTGTTCGCCGGCCCCACCGAGACGCTGATCATCGCCGACGAGACAGTGGACGCCGAGATGTGCGCGACTGACCTGCTGGGGCAGGCCGAGCACGGGCCGACTTCGCCGGCCATCCTGCTCACCACCTCGGAGAAGCTGGCGCGGGCCACCATGGCCGAGGTGGAGCGTCTGCTTACCATCCTGCCCACCGCGAAAGTGGCGCGCCAGGCGTGGGAGGATTGCGGCGAGGTGATCGTGTGCGCCGACGAGGCGGAGATGGTGCGCGAGGCCGACCGTATCGCCTCCGAGCATGTCCAGGTGATGACGCGCGATCCGGATTACTTCCTCGCCAACATGAAGAACTACGGCGCGCTGTTCCTGGGGCCACGCACCAACGTGTCCTACGGCGACAAGGTGATCGGCACCAACCACACCCTGCCGACCAAGAAGGCGGCGCGCTACACCGGCGGGCTGTGGGTGGGCAAGTTCCTCAAGACCGTGACCTATCAGCGCGTGCTGACCGACGAGGCTTCGGTGCTGATGGGCGAATACTGCTCGCGGCTGTGCGTGCTGGAGGGCTTTGCCGGCCATGCCGAGCAGGCCAACATCCGCCTGCGCCGCTTCGGCGGCCGCAATGTGCCCTACGCGACGGCGGCGGAGTGAGTATGCTCCCCGCCAAGGTCTCCTTCCGGCTTGACGGCAAGCGCGCGCTGGTGAGCGGCGCCGGGCGCGGCATCGGCCTTGCGGCGGCGGCGGCGCTGGCCGATGCCGGGGCCGAGGTGGTGCTGGCGGCCCGTTCGCGCGATGAGATCGAGGCCGGGGCGGCGGAAATCCGCGCCGCCGGCGGGCGCGCCGGTACGCTCGTGCTGGATGTGTCCGATGTGGACGGAGTTGCCGCGGCAATCGCCGCGTCGGGGCCCTTCGACGTGCTGGTCAATAACGCGGGCATGAACCGCCCGCAGCCGTTCCTCGATGTCAGCGTCGCCAATTTCGACGCCATCATGGGCCTCAACGTCCGCTCGGCCTTCTTCATGGCGCAGGCGGTGGCGCGGGGCATGGTGGCCGCCGGGCGCGGCGGCTCCATCATCAACGTATCCTCGCAGATGGGCCATGTCGGCGCCGCCAGCCGTAGCGTCTATTGCGCGTCCAAATGGGCGATGGAGGGGATGACCAAGGCGATGGCGGTCGAACTCGGGCCGCACAACGTCCGGGTCAACACGCTGTGCCCCACCTTCATCGAAACGCCGATGACCAAGCCGTTCTTCGCCGATCCGGCGTTCAAGGCGGCGGTGGTGGACAAAATCAAGCTGGGCCGGGTCGGCCAGGTGGAGGACCTCACCGGCGCCATCGTGTTCCTCGCCTCGGACGCGGCGGCGTTGATGACCGGTTCGGCGCTGGTGATCGATGGCGGGTGGACGGCGGATTAGCGTTGCAGAAGAGACTTCAGCATCTGCTTGGCTGATCCGGCGGCGCTGCGGGCGTCGCGCTTGAGCGCCTGGGCCTGCCCCATGGCGTAGTGCGCCAGCGCGCCGCTGGAGGAGATGGCGCTGGCGCCGGCCGGGATCATGTTGCCCTCCAGCACCGGGTTGGTGTCGGACCAGTCAAGCACGAACGGCACCGAGCGCCCGGTATCGTTGAGGAAACGGTTGCGGCGCAGCACCACCGGGCCGGACATCGCGCCGTCAAGCAGCACGGCGCCGCGCAGGTTGGTGGCGCGGGGGCCCTTCTGCACCACGCAATCCGTCATCTCCAGGCCGCCTCCGGGCAGGATCATCACCTGGAAGCTGGCGCTGCCCTTGGCGCCGTCCTCGATGACGGTGTGATCAAGCTCGGTGCGCCGGGCGGCGGAGGCGATCTGGTGGGCGCCCTGGGTGCCGGTGAATAGGCTGCGGGCAATGCGCAGGCGCTTGATGTTGCCCACCGATACGGCGCTCGCGCAGCGCGGCACGTCACAGCGGCCGGTATCGGTGAACTGGCTGTCGGTGATGAGGATGTCGGCATCCGGATCGTCGGTGCTGATCAGGCCGGACTGGTCGTTGAGGAAGCGCAGCTTGTCGATCACCAGCGACTTGCCCTCGGCACGAATGCCGGCGCCGTTGCCGTCGCCCACCCGGGCGCGTTGCAGAATGAGATTGCGCAACGTGAGGGTCTTGGCCGCCGCGACGACGATTGCCTTGCCGTCGCACGTGGTGTCGGTGAGGATGGCCCCGGTGCCCCGCCCCTCGATGGTGAGCCCGTCCACGTAGACACGCAGACACTCGTAGTATTCACCGGCATCGATGAGGATGGTGTCGCCCGGGGCGGCATCGCGCACCGCCATCGCCGGGGAGGTGATGGTGCGTTCCTCGCCCACCTCGATGATGGCCGCACGCGCCGGCAGGGCGATGAGCAGGAGCGCGGCCGCGAGCCAGGGCCGCGCGATACTCATTCGGTTTCGAGCTCGAAGCCGGCCAGCAACTCGCTGAACTTCGCCACCGCCGTATGGTCCTGACCGGGGCCAAGCGCCGCGGCGGCCGAGGCCCACATCTCGCGGCACAGCGCGGCGAACGGCGCGGGCACGCCGCTGTCACGGCCCATGGCGGTGGCGATGCCGATATCCTTCACCATCAGGTCGAGCGAGAAGCCCGAATTGAAGCCACGGCTCAGCACGAACTGGCGGAATTTCTTCTGCGACGAGTTGTTCATGCCGGTGGAGACATTCAGCACGTCGGTCATCAGCCCGGGATCGAGGCCGAATTTCTGCCCGATCAGTAGCGCCTCGATGCCGATGAGGAAGCCGCCGGCGGATACCAGATTGTTGAGTGCCTTCATCGCCTGCCCGGCGCCCACCGCGCCGCACAGCAGGATGGTGCTGCCCATGGCGTTCAGCACCGGACGGGCGCGGTTCACCGCATCGGGATCCCCGCCGACCATGATGGCCAACTCGCCCGACTTCGCCCGTGGCACGCCGCCGGACACCGGGGCATCGATCATCACGCTGCCGGCCTCGGCCACGCGCTTCGCCAGTTCCTGGGTGGCGGCCGGCATGCCCGAGGTCATGTCGATCACCAGGCTGCCGGGGCGCAGGCCGGCGAGCAGGTTGTCGGTGCCCTCGGCCAGCGCGTCACCTACGTTCTTGCTGGTGGGCAGCATGGTGATCACCACGTCACTCGCGGCGGCAAGCGCGGTGAGGCTCTCGGCCGCGAAGCCGCCGACCTGCTGGACGAAGTTCTCGGCCTGCACCCGCCGGGCGTCGGCCAATTGCAGCGGGTAGCCATGCCGGGTCAGGCAGGCCGCCATGGGCCAGCCCATGTTGCCGATGCCGACGAAGCCGATGGTGGGCTTGGTGTCAGTGGAAGGATTGGTCACGCCGCGTCGAGCTCCTTCAGCACCTCGGCCGCCACCTTGAAGGCATCGAGCCCGGCCGGCACGCCGGCATAGACGCACACCTGGAGGAAGATTTCCTTCATCTCGTCCACCGTCACCCCGTTGGCCACCGCGCCGCGCAGATGCAGGCGCAGCTCGTTTGGCCGGTTGAGGCAGGCCAGCATGGCGAGGTTGAGGATGCTGCGCTGCTTGCGATCGATGCCGGGCCGGGTCCAGATCTCGCCCCAGCAAAATTCGGTGACCATCTTCTGGAAGTCGACCATGAAATCGGTGACGCTCTCGACCGATTTGTCGACGTATTCGGCGCCCAGCACGGCGCGGCGCACTTCAAGACCCTTGGCGAAACGCTCGGTCTGGAATTCGGGGCGCAGCTTCTTGGCCGGCGCTGCTTTGGCGGGCTTCTTCGCCGCTGCCTTGGTGGTTGTGCTGGCCATGGTCGTTCTCCGCGTGGACGCCACCTGACCCTAGGGATTGTCAGGGGTCGCGACAAGCTGGCATGCACCACGCAAAGCCAGGAGGACGCCGCCATGCCGAGCCCACAATACGAGATATTCGCCCTTCGCTACGCCCATTTCGCCGACCGCACCCAGGGCACCAACCTGATTTTCCCCGATGACCACGCGGCCCCCATGCCGCTCGACTTCTTCGTGTGGGCGATCCGCGGCGGCGGACGTACCATCGTGCTGGACACCGGGTTCGACATGGCATCCGCCGCGCGGCGCAATCGCACCTGGCTGCGCGCGCCGATGGACGCCCTGCGCGGCATCGGCATCGCGCCAGAGGCGGTGCAGGACGTGGTGCTGAGCCACATGCACTGGGACCACGCCGGCAACTGGGATGCCTTCCCCAAGGCGAAGTTCCACCTCCAGAAGGAGGAAATGGCCTATTGCACCGGCAGTTGCATGTGCCACGAACCGCTGCGCCGGCCGTTCGATGTGGAGCATGTGGTGATGGCGGTGCGCCATGTGTTCGCCGAGCGCATCACCTTCCATGCCGGCGACGTGGAAATCGCCCCGGGCATTACGTTGCACTTGGTGGGCGGGCATTCCGGTGGCCTGCAGATCATGCGGGTGCCGACGGCGCGCGGCTGGGTGGTGCTGGCGAGCGATGCCACCCATTTCTGGGCCAATATCCGCCGGCGGAATCCCTTTACCCTCCTGCATAACCTTGAGCGTATGATCGAGGGCTGGGTGACCTGCGAGAAACTCGCCGACGGGCCGGACCACGTTATTCCCGGCCATGACCCCGAGGTGCTGCGCCGGTTCCCCAAGCTGGCGGGTGACGCCGATACGGTGCGGCTGGACTTGCCGCCGATCGACTAGCAAGGAGTGACAGCATGCGACGTGCCGTGCGGGCGCTGGGAAAGGTTCTGGCCGGGCTGCTGGTCCTGCTGGTGGCGATCCTGGGCGCGGGCGGCGTGCTGCTGTGGCTGACGCTGCCGCCGGGGTTCGGCCAGGAGCGTCTGCCGGGCCTCGCGGCCACGGTGGATGTCGGGCTCGATGCCGACGGCGTGCCGCGTATCCGTGCCGGTAGCGAGGCCGATGCGGCGATGGCGCTCGGCTATCTGCATGCCCGCGACCGTATGTTCCAGATGGACATGACCCGACGGGCCGCCGCCGGGGAGTTGTCGGAGGTGATCGGGGGGCTCGGGCTCTCCAACGATCGGCAGATGCGGGTGCTCGGCGTGCGGCGCAGCGCGGAGGCTGACCTGCGGCTGCTCCCGGCCGACACGCTGGCGCTGCTCGATGCCTATGCCGCCGGGGTGAACGCGTTGATCACCGCGCGCGGGCGGTTCGCCGGGGCGGAATACCTGGTACTCGGGTCGCCACGCCGGTGGGCGGCGGTGGACAGCCTGCTTTGGAGCAAGATGATGGGGCTGTACCTGTCGGGCAACTGGCGCGCCGAACTGGCCCGCGCCGGGCTGGCCGAACGGGTGCCACCCGACGTACTAGCCGCCCTGTGGCCGGCCACCGCCGGGGGCGAGGGGCGGCCGGAGGCAGCGCTGGTGCCGTCGCTACCGCCCGGCGTGCGAGAGGTGGCGACGCAGTTGGCGGCGATGCTGCCGAGCTTTCCTGCCCCCTTCACCCTGCCCTCCTCGGCGAGTGACGAATGGGCGGTCGACGGCCGCTTTACCGCCTCGGGCGCGCCGATGCTGGCCGGCGATCCGCATCTGGGGTTCGCCATGCCCGGCACCTGGTATCTCGCCCGGATCGACACCCCCGGCCACGTGCTGGCCGGCGCCACCGCGCCCGGCGTGCCGTTCATGGTGCTGGGCCACAACGGCCGCATTGCCTGGACATTCACCAACACCGGTGCCGATGTGCAGGACCTGTTCGTCGAAACCCCGGCCGGGCCGGATGCCTACATGACGCCCGACGGCCCGCGGCCGTTCGCCGTGCGCGACGAAGTCATCCATGTGCGCGATGGCGCCGACGAAATTCTGCGGGTGCGCGAAACCCGGCACGGCCCGTTGATCAGTGATCTGGTTTCCCCCCGCGGCCCGCTGCTGGCCATCGCCATGGCCAACCTCGCGCCGGGTGACACCGCGGCCACCGGGTTGCACGCGCTGAACCGCGCACCCGATGTTGCCGCCGCCGGGCGTGCGGCCGGGATGATCACAGCACCGGTGCAGAACCTGCTGGTGGCCGATCGCGCCGGCATCGGCCTGTTCGTCACCGGGCGCATCCCCATCCGCCGCGGCGGCGATGGCGCCCTGCCCGGCCGTGGCGACGATGGCAGCACGGACTGGACCGGCCTCACGGGCGGTGACGCCCTGCCGCGCTTCGTCGCCCCCCCCAGCGGCCGCCTGGTCAACGGCAACGAGCGCATCGCACCGCCCGATTTCCCAGTCTATCTCGGGCGCGACTGGCCGGGCGACTGGCGGGCGCGACGCATCCGCGAGCTGCTGTCCGCCACGCCATCCCATACCGCGGCAAGCTTCGCCGCCATGCAGGTGGACACCGTGTCGCTGTTCGCCCGCGACGTGCTCCCGGTACTCACCCGCCTGACCCCCGACGACGCCCCCGCCCGCGCCGCCATCGCGCTGCTGGCGCGGTGGAGCGGGCAGATGGACGCTGGGCGCCCCGAACCGCTGATCTTCGCCGCCTGGATGAAACATTTCCGCGCCACCCTGCTCGATCGCAACGGCATCGGCGAAAGTGCCGCCCTGGCGGGATGGGAAATGGTGGAACCGGCCATCCTCACCGCGGATTCACCCCTGTGCGGCGGGCCGTGCGGGCCGCTACTGCGGCAGTCCCTCACCGACGCAATGGCGGAGCAGAGCCGCATCCACGGCAGTGATCTCGCGCTCTGGCAGTGGGGTGCGGCCCACCAGGCGGTATTCGCCCATCCCCTGCTCGGCGCCATCCCCTGGCTACGCGCGCTCGGCACCGCGCGCATCGCCAGCCCGGGCGATGACACCACGCTGTTTCGCGCCGCCATGCGCAATGGGTTCGACGCCATCCACGGCGCGGCGTTCCGCGCCGTCTATGACCTGTCCAACCTCGAAGCCAGCCGTTTCGTCATCACGCCCGGGCAGTCCGGCAATATCGTCAGCGGAAACGCGTGGAACTTCGTGCAACGCTGGCGCGATGGCGCTACGGTCACGCTGGGTGCCACCGCGCCCGAGACCGGCCACCTGGTGCTGACGCCGCAGTGATGCAGCAGTGATGCATTCGCGGGCGTTGACCGGCAGGGGCCGGATCGGGATCATGGGCATCGTTCCAGACCCATCCCGGGGATAACGCTTGCGCATGAGCTACAAGTCGCCCCGCCGGCCGCAGTTCTTCTATACCACGGCCCCCCTGCCCTGCCCCTACGTCGCCGGGCGGACGGAGCGCAAGGTGGTGACCGAGGTTTCGGGCCATGACGCCGAGGCAATGCACGACAAACTCTCGCGCGCCGGCTTCCGCCGCAGCCACAACATCGCCTACGCCCCGGTTTGCCCCGGCTGCAATTCCTGCATCCCCATCCGTATCCCGGTGGCGGACTTCCAGCCCGACCGCACCCTGCGCCGCATCGCCAAGGCCAACGCCGAACTCATCGGCTACGACACCCCCGCCCGCGCCACCGCCGAACAATACCAGTTGTTCCAGCGCTACCAGCAGGCCCGCCACGGCGACGGCGACATGGCCACTATGAGCTTCTACGACTACCGCGCCATGGTGGAAGATACCCCCATCGAAACCAGCGTGATCGAATTCCGCGAGCCCGATGACCGCCTGATCGGCGCCTGCCTCACCGACCGCCTCGGCGATGGCCTCTCCGCCGTCTACTCCTACTTCCTGCCCGAACTCGACAAACGCTCGCTCGGCACCTTCACCATCCTGTGGCTGATCCGCCGCGCCCGCGAAATGAACCTGCCCTACGTCTACCTGGGCTATTGGGTGCCCGAAAGCCCCAAAATGGCCTACAAAGCCCGCTTCAAACCCAGCGAAATCCTCCAGGCCGGCGCCTGGCGAACCCTCAGCGAAACCCCCGTCGGCACCCGCCAAAACCATCCCCCACCCGTCGCCATGATCTCCGAGATCGCCGATTAGGGTTCATGCCGGGGGTCGGGGGGTGCACGGAGGGAAGTAAGGCCAGGGCTCTGCCCTGGACCCGCTGGGGGATGGTCCCCCAGACCCCAGCCGCTTAAGTAATACCAACCGTCACTGATTAGGACCCATGCGCCCAATCGCGCAGTCCGATGGACATGATACGCCACGGCTGTTCCGTGAGTTTGTTCCAAGCGTAGCAGCAGTGGTCGAGGATATCGTCATATGATGCAAAGACGCG